>NZ_CP007597.1:2237604-2460963 GCF_000661955.1 Stenotrophomonas rhizophila | reverse complement strand
TTTTTTGTTGTGATGCGTAGATTCCGTAGCGCCGGGCTCTGCCCGGCTGCCGTTCGCGCGGACCGCCCCAGCCGGGCAGAGCCCGGCGCTACGTGATTCGGACGGCCGGGCAGAGCCCGGCGCTACGTGGCTGGTGGTGTGCCGCCGGGCATGCGTTATGCGCGGGCCATGGCCATCAGTCGTTCGGCGATGCGTTCCAGCGGCACCATTTCTTCAGTGGCACCGAGCTTGTAGGCCGCGCCGGGCATGCCCCAGACCACGCTGGTGGCTTCGTCCTGCACGAGGGTGGGGGCGCCGGCGTTGCGCAGTTCCAGCAGGCCGCGTGCGCCGTCGTCGCCCATGCCGGTGAGGATCGCGCCGATCGCGTTGGCGCCGGCGCTTTCGGCCACCGAACGGAACAGCACGTCCACCGCCGGCTTGTGCCGGTTCACGGCCGGGCCGTCGTCGACGCGGCAGCGCCAGCGCGCACCGTCGCGGATGATCCGCAAGTGCTTGCCGCCGGGCGGGAGGTAGGCGTGGCCAGGCAGTACCGCTTCACCGTCGCTGGCTTCGCGCACGGACATCGCCGAATGGCGGTCCAGGCGTTCGGCGAACGGGGTGCTGAAGGTGGCGGGCAAGTGCTGGGTCATCACCACTGCCGGCGCGTCGGCCGGCATGCCTTCCAGCACCACGCGCAGGGCTTCGGTGCCACCGGCCGAGGCGCCGATGGCGATCAGGCGGTCGGTGGTGCGGAACTGGATCGCGCGCGGCGTGGCGGCCGGGGCCACCGCGTCCAGGGTGATGCGCGGAGCGCTGGGGCGGGCGAGGGTACGCACGCGGGAGCGCGCGGCCATCTTGACCTTGCCGATGATCTCTTCGGCATAGGCCTGCAGCCCGCGGGCGACGTCAAATTTCGGCTTGGACACGAAATCCACCGCGCCCAGCGCCAGCGCCTGCAGGGTGGTGTCGGCGCCACGCTCGGTCAGCGAGGAGATCATCACCACCGGCAACGGGTGCAGCCGCATCAGGTTTTCCAGGAACGCCAGGCCGTCCATGCGCGGCATTTCGACGTCCAGGGTAATCACGTCCGGGGCCAGGCGCTTGATCTTCTCGCGGGCCAGCAACGGGTCGGCGGCGGTGCCGACCACCTCGATATCGCGGTCGCTGGCGAGGATTTCGCTGAGCATCTGCCGTACCACGGCGGAGTCGTCGACGATCAGCACGCGACAGGGGCCGGTCTGGGTCATTCGAATAGCTCCACGCCACCGGTGACCGGGGCCTTGGACAGGCGGGCGCGCACGGCCGATTCGGTGGCGGCCACTTCGGCTTCATGGGCATGCGGCAGGCGCTGCACGACCACCCGGCCGGTATCGGCGAAGAACCACACCTTGCGCGGATGGATGCCGCACAGGTCCTCGGCCAGCACCGGGATGTGCTCGGCCTGCAGGTACTGGCGCACGAACTCGGCGTTACGCGTGCCCACCGGGTTGCTGGTGAAGCCCTTCAACACGTTGGCGCCGCCGAAGACCTTGGCTTCCAGGCGCTTGCGGTGTGCGCCGCGCTTGAGCAGGTCGTTGATCAGCAGTTCCATGGCATAGCTGCCATAGCGGGCGGGCGCGCCGTCGCCGACGTTTCCCTCGGGCAGCAGGAAGTGGTTCATCCCGCCGATCTTCAGCACCGGGTCGCGCAGGCAGGCGGCCACGCACGAACCTAGCGTGGTGGTCAGTGCGGTGTCGTCGTCCACCACCAGGTACTGGGTGGGCAACAACTTGGCGGCCGTTACCTTGAAGCGGCTGTCGAAGTAGCGCATCACATCGTCATTGCGGATCACGGCGTTCATACCGGGGCTCCGGGGGCGCGTTTGTACAACGTGCGCCCGCACGGCTGGATCAGGTCGGCGGCGTGCAGGTAGTTCTCCGAGTGGCCGGTGTAGAGCAAGCCGTCATCGCCCATGTGCTGGATCAGCCGCGACAGGATGCCGCGCTGGGTGGGCTTGTCGAAATAGATCATCACGTTGCGGCAGAACAACGCATCGAACGGGCCGCCGACGTCGTAGCGGCTGCTGAGCAGGTTGAGCGGGCGGAAGTCGATCAGGTCGCGCAGGGCCGGGTTGACCCGGCAGCTGCCTTCGTTGGGACCGCTGCCGCGCTGGAAATAGCGCTTCTTGATCGCCGGGTCGAGTCCGGACACCCGGTCGATGGCGTACACACCGCGGCTGGCGGTGGCCAGGACCTGGGTGTCCACGTCGGTGGCGAGGATCCGTACCGGCGGCTTGAGCGTGCCGAAGGCTTCGCAGGCGGTGATGGCCATGGAGTAAGGCTCCTCGCCGGTGGAGGCCGCGCACGACCACAGCTGCAGGGTGCCGTGGCCGGACCGCGCGCGCAGTTCGGTGTCGAGCTTTTCGAAGTGGTGCGGTTCGCGGAAGAACGCGGTGAGGTTGGTGGTCAGTGCGTTGGTGAACGCCTGCCATTCGTCGCCACCGTCGCGTTCGAGCTGATCCAGGTAGTCGTGGAAGTTGCGCAGGCCCAGCGCCCGCAGGCGCCGCGACAGGCGGCCGTAGACCATGTCGCGCTTGGCCGGTGCCAGCGAGATGCCGACACGCTGGTAGATCAGGTCGCAGACGCGGCGGAAATCACGATCGGCGAACTCGAATTCGCGGCCGTTCTGGGCGGTGGTGGCAGGGGCAGAAGGCGTGGACACGGGCGGACTCGAAGGAGGGTGGGGAGGCGGCGGCCGGGTGGCCGCCGCGAAGGCTCAGAACTCTTGCCAGTTGCCGTCGTCCGGCGTGGTGCGCGGCGCACGCGGGGCGGGTGCGGCACGTACCGGGCTGGGCGCGGCCGGACGGGCGGCAGGCCGTGCCGGGGCGGGCACCACCACGCGCGCGGTGACCGCGCTGACGGCGGCGGCCACGTGGTTGTCCAGGCGGAAGATGGCCACGGCGTCGGACAGCTGGCCGGCCTGTTCTTCCATCGCACGCGCTGCGGCGGTGGCTTCCTCGACCAGTGCGGCGTTCTGCTGGGTGGTCTCGTCCATCTGCACCACGGTCTGGTTGACCTGGTCGATGCCGGCCGACTGTTCCTGCGAGGCAGCGGAGATCTCGGCCATGATGTCGGTCACGCGCTGCACCGAGGCGACGATCTCGCCCATGGTGGTGCCGGCCTTGCGCACCAGCGCCGAGCCGTCGGCCACGCTGGCCACCGAGTCGTCGATCAGGCCCTTGATCTCCTTGGCCGCACCGGCCGAGCGCTGGGCCAGGGTGCGCACTTCGGAGGCGACCACGGCGAAGCCGCGGCCCTGTTCGCCGGCACGCGCGGCTTCCACGGCCGCGTTCAGTGCCAGGATGTTGGTCTGGAAGGCGATGCCGTCGATGACCGAGATGATCTCGGCGATGCGCTTGGAGCTGGCTTCGATCGCGCTCATCGTGGTGACCACCTGGCCGACCACCTCGCCACCCTGGCTGGCCACGCCGTGCGCGCCGATGGCCAGCTGGTTGGCCTGGCGGGCGTGTTCGGCGTTCTGGCGCACGGTGGAGGTCAGCTCCTCCATCGAGGCCGCGGTTTCTTCCAGGTTGGCGGCCTGCTGTTCGGTACGGCGCGACAGGTCGCTGTTGCCGCTGGCGATCTCGCCAGCGGCTTGGTTGATGCTGCCCGCCGCGGTCTGGATCTGGCCGACGATCTGGGTCAGCTGGGAGACGGTGGCGTTGGCATCGTCGCGCATGCTGGCGAACACGCCCTGGAAGTCGCCGTGCATGCGCACGGTGAGGTCGCCTTCGGCGATGCCCGAGAGCAGCTGCGAGAGCTTGCCCAGGTTGTCGTCGCTGACCTGCATCATCGCGTTGAGGTTGGCGATCATTAGGCGGAAGTCGTGGTCGAAGCGGGCGGTGTCGCCGCGCTGGCTGAAGTCACCGGCCGCCGCCGCCGCGCCCAGTCGCTTGATCTCGGCATTGATGCTGGCCAGGTTCTGCTTGACCGAATCGACGGTGTCGGTGATGGCTGCCTTCTCGCCGGGGTAGCGCGCGATCTCGGCGGACAGGTCGCCCACCGCGTAGCGCTGCACCACCTGCAGGACGTTCTGCATGGTCTGCACGTGCGCGCCGACCAGGGTGTTGGTTTCATGCACCATCAGCCCGTACTCGCCGGGGAAGGCGCTTTCGTCCATGCGGAAGCTGGTCTGGCCGGCGTCGTGGCGGCTGGCCATGTCGCGCTGGCCGCTGATCACCGCGTGCAGCTGCTGCTGCATGCGCGCCATGCTTTCCAGCAGGCGGCCCGGTTCGTCGTGGGCCTGGGCACCGATGCGGCTGTCGAGCTTGCCGGCGGCGATGCTCTCGGCCACCTGGGTGGCCTGGCGCAGCGGCAGGGTGATGCGGTTGCCGATCAGCCAGCTCAGGGCCAGCACGATCAGCACCATGGCGCCGCCGCTGGCGGTCATGATGGCGGTGAACACCAGCGCCTGGCGCTGTACGTCTTCCATGTACACGCCGCTGCTGATGACCCACTGCCAGGGCTTGTACAGGCCAGCGTAGGACGACTTGTCGTACAGGCCTTCGGCACCGGCCTTGGCCCACTTGTAGGAGACCACGCCGCCACCCTGGCGGGCGACCTGCACCAGGTCGTGGAACAGCTGCACGCCGTCCTCGGAGCGGAACGCCTGCATGTCCTTGCCGATCAGGTCCTTGCGGAACGGATGCATGAGCACACGGTACTGGGTGTCGTAGACGCTGTAGTAGTAGGCGTCGCTGTCGGCGCGCATGCGCGCGAGCGCTTCCAGTGCGGCAGCCTTGGCGGCCGGTTCGGTCAGCTCGCCGGTTTCGGCCAGGCGATGGTAGTGGTCCAGGATGCCGTAGGTGAGTTCGACCTGGATCTTCAGGCTGTCCTTGCGGGTATCGGTGAGGTCCAGGTACTGCATGCGCGCGGCGATCACGGCCAGGGCGATGACGCCGACGGCGATCAACGCGGTGAGCAGGTTGAGCTTGCGCCTGACGGACAGGTTGGAGAAGTACTGGTTCCAGCGGCTGATCAGATTCATGGGCAGGGCATCATCTTTGGTCGACGAACGTGTCGCGGCAATGCTGTTATCGGCCAAAGTCAGCGGCTATTGAGGGTGGGTGGCTGAGCGTATTCAGGTTGGGGTGGCTCTACCGTCCGGGGCCTTGTGCAGCCGACCAACGGTCGGCTCTACCCTTCGGGACCGTGTGCAGCCACCCATGGGGTGGCTCTACCGTCCGGGGCCGTGTGCAGCCGACCAACGGTCGGCTCTACCCTTCGGGGCCGCGTGCAGCCACCCATGGGGTGGCTCTACCGTGGTGGGCGCGGTCATGCGCCCTTGCCAACAAAAAGGCCCCGATGGGTATCGGGGCCTTTTGTGATGCGGGATTACAGGCTGCTGGTGCGCTTAGAACTCCTGCCAGTCGCCGTCGGCCAGTTCGGTGGCGACCGGGCGGGCTGCTGCGCGGCGGGCCGGGGCCGGGGCGGCGGCAACCGGGCGTGCGGCACGCGGGGCCGGGGTGGCCACGGCTACCGGCGGCAGCGCCACGTCATGCGCGTCGAGCTTGAAGATCGACACCGCGTCGCTGAGGTGGCCGGCCTGTTCTTCCATCGAGCGGGCGGCGGCGGTGGCTTCTTCCACCAGCGCGGCATTCTGCTGGGTGGTTTCGTCCATCTGCACCACGGTCTGGTTGACCTGCTCGATGCCGGCCGACTGTTCCTGCGAGGCTGCGGAAATCTCGGCCATGATGTCGGTCACGCGCTGCACCGAGGCGACGATCTCGCCCATGGTCGCGCCGGCCTTGTGCACCAGCGCCGAGCCGTCGTTGACCTTGCCGACCGAGTCGTCGATGAGGCCCTTGATTTCCTTGGCCGCACCGGCCGAACGCTGGGCCAGGGTGCGCACTTCGGAGGCGACCACGGCGAAGCCGCGGCCCTGTTCGCCGGCACGCGCCGCTTCCACGGCTGCGTTCAGCGCCAGGATGTTGGTCTGGAAGGCGATGCCGTCGATGACCGAGATGATCTCGGCGATCTTCTTGGACGAGGTCTGGATCGCGCTCATGGTGGTCACCACCTGGCCGACCACATCACCGCCCTGGCTGGCCACGCTGTGCGCGCCGATGGCCAGCTGGTTGGCCTGGCGGGCATGCTCGGCGTTCTGGCGCACGGTGGAGGTCAGTTCCTCCATCGAGGCCGCGGTTTCTTCCAGGTTGGCCGCCTGCTGCTCGGTGCGGCGCGACAGGTCGCTGTTGCCCGTGGCGATCTCGCTGGCCGCGGAGCTGATGGCCTGGCTGGAGTGCTTGATCTTGGTGACGATGCCGCTGAGCTGTTCGGCGGTGGCATTGGCGTCGTCGCGCATGGTGGCGAACACGCCCTGGAAATCACCGTGCATGCGCACCGTGAGATCACCCTGCGACAGCGCGGTGAGCAGGCCGGAGATCTGCTCGATGCTGGCCGCGTTGGCGTCCAGCAGGCCGTTGATCTGCTGGGCCAGCTGCAGGAAGAAGCCTTCCTTGCCGTCGGCGCGGATGCGGCCGGACAGGTCGCCGGCGGCGGCCTGAGCAATCACGCGGGCCACTTCGGCTTCGACCAGCGCTTCCGGCGTACGGTCGCGCCACTCGACCACGTGGCCGACGCTCTCGCCTTCTTCGTTGCGGATGGTGGAGACCACCTGGGCGAACTGCGCATCGCCGAACTGCATGGCGCGACGGGCCACGCCGTTGGCCTTGAGGTTGTTCAGCAGGGTGGCATCCATCTCGCCGCGGTGCTCGAGCACGGTCAGCGGACGGCCCACCAGCGAGGTATTGGCATCGAAATCGGGCAGGTGCTTGCGCAGCTCCTCCTGGTACTGGGACAGGCTCTGCTCGAGTGCGCGGTTGGCGTACACGATGTTGAGCTGGTTGTCGGTCAGGTACACGCCGGTGGAGCTGTAATCCAGCGCGGTGCGGATGCGCAGGTTCTCGCGGGCGATGGCCTGGTCGGTTTCGGTGCGCTCGCGCAGGTCGCGCTGCATGCGCTGCATGGCCTGCATCAGGTCGCCGACTTCATCCTTGCGGGTGACGTCGATATGGCCGTCAAGCTTGCCGCCGGCCACGTCATTGGCGACCGACACGGCGCCGCGCATGCTGCCAACCAGCGAGCGGGCAAACAGGTACACCAGCACCAGACCGAGTGCGGCACCGCCGAGCAGGGCGATGATGGTCAGGGTGGCCGAGGCGGCATAGGTCGATTCGGCCTCATCGCGCGAGGCGCGGGCCAGGCGGTTGTCTTCGGCGATCAGTGCTTCCAGCGCCGAGGAGGCTTTCAGGTGCTTGGTGCGGGTTTCGCCGACGAAGGTGTCCACGGCGTCATCGGGGAGATCCAGTTCCAGCATCTCGGTGACGGCATCGTAGGAGGCCAGCGAGTCTTTCCAATCCTTGGCGAAGGTGTCAAACAGCTTCTTCTGCTGGGGATTGTCGATCAATTCGGGGTATTTCTTGATGGACAGGTCGATCTTGCCGCGCAGTTCGGCGGCGCGCTTCTTGGCGTCGGCCTTGACGTCGTCGCTGGCGCGGATCAGGCCCTGGTAGGCCGAGTTGCGGTATTCGCCGACCATGCCGCGGATTTCACCGGCGGTGCGGATGCTCTCCATCCGGTGGCCAGCCAGTTCGGTGGTGACGTTGTTGAGCGAGTAAAGCCCGCGATACGCCACGATGCCCTGCAGCAGCATCACCAGCAGGAGGACACCGAAAGTCAGCATCAACTTCGGCATCAGTTTGAGGTTGTTGATCCAGGGCATGGGCGGTGCGATCTCCAGTGGCAAACGCGTCCGGGCGTCGTGCCCGGTTGCAGCGACCACGCCGGCCAGTGCCGGCGTGGCATGGCGTACGGCGGATTACTTGATGTTGGCGAGCTTGAGGCCGGCCGGCGAGCTGACTTCGATTTCAGCACGCGATGCGTCACGGGCGATCTTGCCGATCACGCACACGGTCTTGCCTTCCAGGCTTTCCAGCGGGAAGCTGAACTTGCCGCGGTTGGCGCCGGCGATGCGGGCCGAGAAGGTGTGGCGCGGGAACGCGCCGCCCATGTACAGGAAGGTCGGCTGGCCTTCGGAGCCTTCGGCGTAGCGGGCCTTTTCGACCTTGCCGCAGACCATGCCGTCCTTGCCGACCGAGCGCGGCGCCATTTCCGGCGGGATCATCTCGGCCGACTGGGCGAAGGCGGACGAGGCAGAGGAGGCGAGGACGGCAACCGAGAACAGCGCAAGCAGGGACTTCATCGGGAAGAATCTCCGGGGGAAATTGGACGAGTTGGCCCGGCCTTGGGCAGCCCTACACAGCCGGGTCCTGAAGCAGCTATCGGCCGTCGCGCAGGGAACTGAAGAACTTTTTTCACAACCCGGTCGAATCGACCGGGATGGGTGGGGCACGATCAGGCGGCGGCGTCTTCGACCTGGGCCGGCTGGCCCATGTCGGCGCTGTCCAGCAGGGTTTCGATATCCAGCAGGATCAGCATGCGATCGTCCTGGGTGCCGATGCCGGAGATGAAGCGGGTATCGACGGCGGCGCCAAACTCGGGGGTGGGGCGGATCTGGTCGGCGTTGAGCGGAATGACGTCGGAGACGCTGTCGACGACGATGCCGACGACGCGGTCTTCGACGTTGAGCACGATCATGACGGTGAAGGCGTCATACGTGGCCTTTTCCAGGCGCAGCTTGAGGCGCAGGTCGATGACCGGGACGATGGTGCCGCGCAGGTTGATGACACCCTTGATGTAATCGGGGGCATCGGGCACGCGGGTGACCGAGTCGTAGCCACGGATTTCCTGGACCTTGAGGATGTCCACGCCGTAGTGCTCGGCGCCGAGGGTGAAGCTGAGATACTCGCCACCGCTGCTGGCGGCGTTGGGGTTGCTGTCGTTCATGGAAGGAATCCTGGGTCGGGCGTGGCGGTAAGGAAAAACCGGGCGTCACGCTCAATATCGGCCTGGAGTCGGGCGACTTTAGACGGGGTGTGGTTGGCTGTTTTCAGCGATTCGCTGCTGATGGACGGCGGGCGGTGCCAGGCCCTGCCGGGACACGCCGTAAATCCCGCTCCGCGGTCCGGCCCAGCCGCTGGCGGCTGTGCGTTCAGTCGCATGCGAGGCAGTGCCTCGCAAGCAATGCGCCTTCACCCCTGGAGGCTCGTGGGCGCCATCCATGGCGCCCAACGGTCCCGGCAGGGCCTGGCACCGCCCGCCCCACAGGTTCCGTGATCGGTTGGATAAAGCCGCCAGTGGTGTGGAGGGGTAGTGCCGAGCGTTGCTCGGCACCTACACCCACCACTCAAGCGCTGCGTGCTTTTGATCTCAACGCGGCGAAAGGCATCTGTCTTGGGTTGGTACGGGTGGGTTGGCGGGACCGTTGGGCGCCATGGATGGCGCCCACGAGCCTCCAAGGATGGATTCACGGCGTGTCCCGCCAACCCACCCGTACCGACCCACTCCAACAGACCGAACCGCCGCAGTTGCAGTTGAAGATGACGTTGCTCCAACAAAAAAGCAGCCCGCCTAAATTTCCCCATTTTTGCGGGCGCTGCGCTGGCGGTCGATGCGGAAGATGTAGCGCTGGATCGCACTGTCGCCTCCACGCGGCAGCGAATCGAAACGCATCCCCACGCGCTTCATCTCCACCCCGTTGGGCAGCTTCACCGCCAACTGATTGCACACGATCAACGCGATCTGCAGCGGCCCGCCCTCCGGCATGTCCAGCCGTGCGTCATACCGCTTCTGCAGCGCGAACACATTGCAGTCTACCGGCACCGTCACCGCCAGCCCGCCGCCACTGATGTCCACCACCCGCAGACTCAACGCCTCGCTGCGATCCTCGTTGATCGGGAACAGCAACTGCGGAGAATCGGTGATCGGCGTCTCCAGACGGTACAGCTCGCGACGCTGCAGATGCACCAGCTCGCTCGGGAACGCCACCCGGAACGCCACATGGTGCGTACTCCCCACGCGCTCCAGATGGTCCAGCCGGAAACGTACCATCACCTTGTCCAGCTGCGCGAAGCACAACAGGTGCCCGGCCTCTTCCGCCGCCCGGTTCGCCGGCTCGGACGGACTGCCGTCCAGCAGCAGCATGTCCTCGTCTTCGTCCAGCTCCAGGATCGCCGTCGGGAACGACTGGTCCCGCCCGCCCAGATGCGCATTGATCAACGAGCGCTGGTCGATCAATGCCTGCAGCAATTGACGGATCTGCCGGGGATTGCGGACCAGGTAACGATCGTCCGCGCCGTCGTCGTGCGCGGCGTGGTCGTCGTCGTGTGCCTCAAAGCTGCCTTCGGACATGGATGCGTGCTGAATAGAGTGGGCGCCGCCGGCGGTTTTACCGGGGCTCTGTCCGTTTATCGGCAGCGGTTCACATTAATGTAGGGCCAATCCGTGTAGTTCAGCTCGGCCGCCCCAAACGCACGACACCCCGCCGAAGCGGGGTGCCGTGGACACGCATCACAGGGCAGGGCGGATCAGAACTCCTGCCAGTCGCCTTCGTTGGCCAGCACCGGCTCGCGCACCGCGGCACGGCGCACCGGCGCTGCCGCTGCACGCGCACGCGGGGCCGCAATGGCCGGGGCACGGCTGCTGGCCGCCGGCGCGCTCGCCATCGGGGCCGCCTGGCCGTCCAGCTTGAACAGTGCCACGGCGTCGGTCAGGTGGCCGGCCTGCTCTTCCATCGAACGGGCGGCGGCGGTGGCTTCTTCCACCAGCGCGGCGTTCTGCTGGGTCGTTTCGTCCATCTGGGTGATGGTCTGGTTGACCTGCTCGATGCCCGCCGACTGTTCCTGCGAAGCGGCGGAAATCTCGGCCATGATGTCGGTCACGCGCTGCACCGACGCCACGATCTCGCCCATGGTCTCGCCGGCCTGGTTGACCAGCGCCGAGCCTTCGGCAACCTTGCCCACCGACTCGTCGATCAGGCCCTTGATCTCCTTGGCCGCACTGGCCGAGCGCTGGGCCAGGGTGCGTACTTCGGAGGCCACCACGGCGAAGCCGCGGCCCTGTTCGCCCGCACGCGCCGCTTCCACCGCCGCATTCAGCGCCAGGATGTTGGTCTGGAAGGCGATGCCGTCGATCACGGTGATGATGTCGGCGATGCGGCGCGAGGAGGCGTCGATCTCGTGCATGGTGCTGACCACGCGGCCGACCACGTCGCCGCCCTGGCTGGCCACGCCGTGCGCGCCGATCGCCAGCTGGTTGGCCTGGCGGGCGTGTTCGGCGTTCTGACGCACGGTGGAGGTCAGTTCCTCCATCGAGGCGGCGGTTTCTTCCAGGTTGGCGGCCTGCTGCTCGGTACGGCGCGACAGGTCGTTGTTGCCCGAGGCGATTTCGCCGGCGGCGGTGCTGATGCTGGACGACGCGTGCTGGATGCGGCCCACGATCTGGGTCAGCTGGGCGACGGTGGTGTTGGCGTCGTCGCGCATGCTGGCGAACACGCCGTGGAACTGGCCCTGCATGCGTGCGGTGAGGTCGCCGTTGGCGATCGACTGCAGCAGGTGCGACAGCTGCGACAGGTTGCCGTCTGCCACTTCCATCATGGTGTTGAGGTGCTCGATCATCACCCGGAAATCGTGATCGAAGCGCAGCGCATCGCCACGCTGGGTGAAATCACCGGCCGCGGCGGCCTGGGCCAGCGACTGGATCTGGGTGTTGATGGCCAGCAGGCTGGCCTTGGCCGCGTCCATCGATTCGTGCAGGATCGCGCGGCTGCCGGGCAAGCGGCGGGCATTGGGCGACAGGTCACCGGCGGCGTACTGGTTCAGCACGGCGATGGCGTCCTTGATCGCATCCAGGTGGTCGAACACCACCGTGTTGGTGCCCACGGCCAGCTCACCGTACACGCCCGGGAAGTCGGTGGGCATGCGGTGCGAGATATCCGGGCCGGCATGCATCGCGGCCATCTGCCGGGTTTCTTCGGAATAGCGGCGCAGCATGCTGGTCATTTCGCCGGTGGCGGCCAGCATCTGCCCGGCCTCGTCGGCACTCGTGGCGCGGATGGTGACGCTCAGGTCGCCACGGGCCACCGACTTGATGGCATGCACGGCCTGGCCCAGCGGGCGGGTGATGATGCGCGAGATCATGAAGGCCAGGGCGGCGGCGACCAGCGACAGCAGCACCATGCAGCTGATGATGGCGATCACGCTGGTGCGGTGGGTGGCGTTGGCCGCGGCGATCTTGCTTGCCATCAGGCCGTTGCTGAACGCACCGAGCGCCTTGAGGTCGTCGAACAGCTGGCGACGGGCCGGGCGCGACTTCTCGTCGGACACCTGGCGGGCCAGCGCCCCATCACCGGCGGCGACGGCGGCGCGCAGTTCGACGTTGGCGGCGAAGTAGGCATCGGTGTCGGCGGACACCTTGGCGAACAGGGCACGCTCGCGCTCACCGGCCGGCAGTGCCGCGTAGGCAGCCAGTTCGTCGCGGACCACCTTGGCGGTTGTCTCCATGCGCTTGTTGTAGTCGGCCACCTTTTCGGGCTGGTCGAACATGCTCACCTGCGCCATTTCGTAGGTGCGGAATTCACCCAGTTGCGAGCGCACTTCGCCCAGATGCTGCACCGACGGAATATCGTTGCTGGCCATCGCGCCCAGTTCGGCGTTGGCGCCATTGAGGCGAACCAGCGCGAAGGCACCGAGGATGACGGTCATCAGGGTGGTGAGGGTGAAGCCCACGGCCAGTTTGCGGGCGATGGGCAGATCGTGGAACCACTTCATGGCAGGAACTCCGGGCAGGGCAGTGGCGCGCAGCCGTGGGGGCGCTGGGCGTGAGGTCGTGGCGAATGCGGGATGGGGCGAGGGGCGCGTGACGAAGAAGTCAACGCTCTCCCGAAATAGCGGCGACGCAACGCCGCAACTTGAGTGTTCGATGTCACATTTTTTCGCGGCATGCAGCCGCGCCTCACAAACCCGCATTGGTTGCATAAGCAAGCAACCGCAAGGCTTTCGATTCGCGGCTCAAGGAGGCGGCTCAGTACGCCAACGTATCGCCGCCGATCAAGATCACAGTTTCAAAAAGGGGCGCGTAACAGACAGGCCCGGCGGCAGCCGGACCACACACAGCACCCGGTAGTGCCGGCCGCTGGCCGGCAACCAGGAAACCCGCAGCAATCGGTAGTGCCGGCCGCTGGCCGGCAACCCCATGGACCCCAGCCGACAACGCGAGGAGCCGGCCAGCGGCCGGCACTACCGGGGGGGCGGGCGGAATGAGGAGCCGGCCAGCGGCCGGCACTACCGGGGATGGCAGGCGGAATGAGGGGCCGGCCAGCGGCCGGCACTACCGGGGGTGGCAGGCGGAATGATCGGGGATGCAGACGGAGGTCGCGGGCCCCCAAACGAGGAGCCCCCGCTAGTAGCGGGGGCGCGCCGACAGGCGGGGGGTGTTGGGTGCTGATGAGGCGGCGCCCAAGGTTTGCAACGCAAACCTTGGGGATCCTTCGCGATCGCGAATGATCAAGCCGCCTGTGGCATCCGCAACGACCGCACCAGGCCACCGATATCCACGATCAGCGACACCCGGCCATCGCCCAGGATGGTGGCACCGGACACGCCACTGATGCGGCGGTAGTTGTTCTCGATGTTCTTGACCACCACCTGCTGCTGGCCGACCAGTTCGTCCACTTCCAGCGCGATCTTCTGGCCATCGCCTTCGACCACCACCACCAGTGAGTCGTCCTTGGTGCGCCCGCCGAACCCGTAGTACTCGCTGAGCGAGAGGATCGGCAGGTACTCGCCACGGACGCGCAGCACGCGGCCTTCGCCGGCCATGGTGCGTACGTCTTCGGGCTGCGGCTGCAGGGCTTCAAGCACGTAGGCCAGCGGCAGGATCACCGTTTCACCGGCCACCGCCACGGTCATGCCGTCGAGGATGGCCAGGGTCAGCGGCAGCCGGATCAGCACGCGGGTGCCATTGCCGGCCTTGCTTTCCAGCTGCACTTCGCCACCCAGCGCCTGGATGTTGCGGCGGACCACGTCCATGCCCACGCCACGGCCCGAGAGATCGGTGACGGCATCGGCGGTGGAGAAGCCCGGCTGGAAGATGAGGTCCCAGACCTGCGCGTCGGTGGGGTTGTCGGGCACGCTCAAGCCGCGCTCGAGGGCCTTGGACAGGATCTTGTCGCGGTTCAGGCCGCGGCCGTCGTCGCTGACTTCGATCACGATGTGGCCGCCCTGGTGCGAGGCCGCCAGGGTGATCGTGCCGGTCTCGTCCTTGCCGGCGTCGCGGCGGACGTCGGGCATTTCCAGGCCGTGGTCGATCGAGTTGCGGACCAGATGCACGAGCGGATCGGCGATCTTCTCGATCAGGCCCTTGTCCAGTTCGGTGCCTTCGCCGATGGTGCGCAGGCGCACGTGCTTGCCCAACCGCGAGGACAGGTCGCGGACCAGGCGCGGGAAGCGGCGGAACACCGCATCCACGGGCAGCATGCGCACGCCGATGACCGCTTCCTGCAGGTCGCGGGTGTTGCGTTCCAGCAGGTCCAGACCAGCGAACAGCTGTTCGGCATGCACCGGGTCCAGTGCGTGCGAGACCTGCTTGAGCATGGCCTGGGTGATGACCAGTTCGCCGACCAGGTTGATCAGGGCATCGACCTTTTCCACGGCGACGCGGATCGAGGTTTCTGCTTCATGTGCGGCAGCCGCAGGCGCGGCGGCGGCCGGCGTGGCTGCAGCCGGTGCCGGGGCAGTCGCCGGGGCCGCGGGTGCGCTGGTGGCCAGGCTGGGCGGTGCGGCCGGACGGATGTCCAGTTCGCAGTCGTCCACCACCCAGGCGAAGGTGTCTTCGATCTTGCTGCGCGGCACCTTGCCGACCAGGCCCAGGTCCCACGCCAGGTGAGCTTCAAGCGGGTCGAGCTGGTCGAAGCCGGGCAGGCGGTCCAGCCGCGCGGCCACCTGCAGCGAGCCCAGGTGTTCCAGTTCGCGGATGATGCGCAGCGGGTCGTTGCCACTCATGAACAGCGACGGCGAGGGCACGAAGCCGATCTGCCACGCTTCGGGGGTGTCATCCACCTTGGCCGCCGCGACCGGTGCGGCGGCAGCCGCCTGGCCGGACAGTACCGCTTCCAGGCGTGCCTTGATCGCCGCCACAGCCTGCGGGTCCGCCGGCTGGCCGTGCTCGGCTTCGCGCAGCAGGGCGCGCAGCACGTCCACCGAGGACAACATGGCGTCCACCGCGGTGGCTTCCAGGGCGCGCTTGCCGGCGCGCAGTTCGTCCAGCAGGGTTTCCAGCACGTGGGTCAACGCGGCGATCGCGTCGAAGCCGAAGGTGCCGGCGCCGCCCTTGATGGAATGCGCGGCGCGGAACACCGAATTGATGATTTCCGGGTCCTGCTGGCCCGATTCAAGCGCCAGCAGGCCAGCCTCCATTGCATCCAGCCCCTCGCGGCTTTCTTCAAAGAACGTGGCGTGGAAACGTTGCAGATCCATGCTCATGGTGCGTGGGGTCCGGTTGCGAAGTGAGGGAGGGTGGTGCGGTGGGGCGCGCTGGGATCAGCCCAGCACTTTCTGCACGGTGGCGACCAGCTGTTCGGGATTGAACGGCTTGACCAGCCAGCCGGTTGCGCCGGCGGCCTTGCCTTCGGACTTCTTGTCGGCGGCCGATTCGGTGGTCAGCATCAACATCGGGGTGAACTTGTAGTCGGGCAGCTGGCGCAGCTCGCGGATCAGCGAGATGCCGTCCATGTTGGGCATGTTGACGTCGGTCACCACCGCGTTGAAGCGCTGGCCCTTGGCCCGGCCCAGTGCGACGGCACCATCTTCGGCCTCTTCGACCGAGAAGCCGGCCGAGGTGAGGGCGAAAGAGACCATCTGGCGCATCGACGCCGAGTCGTCCACCACCAAGATTCGTGCGCTCATGCAGCGTTCTCCACAGATTTCAGGTTGTCATGGGTTGCGTCCAGGCCGAGGGCCTGGGTGAGGCCGAGCAGTCGCGCGGCATCACGGAAGGTGGCAGTGCAACCGTCGAATCCGGTCGGGTGGCCTGCCTGGCGGCGGGCGTCGACGAATGCGCACAGGACCTGCATTGCTGCGGTGTGGATACGGCTTACCTGGCTGGCATCCAGCGTCAGGTCGCCGGCCTGGTCCACCAACGGGGCCAGGCGGGTTTTCAGCTCGGTGCTGGTCTCGATTCCGAGATCACCACCCAGGGCAACAGTGCTCATGTTTGCTCCGGACAAACGGTTCCGAGAGAGATAACGGCCCAAACCCACAAAGCTTTAGGGGCGCGCCGGGGGATCTTCATCGTTCTGTCGGGTGGCGTGGCGGGTAGCGCCACCCCATGGGTGGCTGCCAGGCAACGGCATGGCAAAAAGCGTTTGCCAGGCCGTCACGGCGTCGGGCCGGACGGCAGCCACCCAGGGGGTGGCTCTACCGCTCAGTTCAGCAGTTGCGTGGCGTCCAGCAGGATCATCGGCTGGGCGCTGATGCGGGCCACGCCGCGGAACAGGTCGTTGGAAATCTGGCAGATGCGGGCGGTATCGGGCGGCTCGATCTGCGAGTCGGTGAGATTGGCCACGTCTTCCACGGCCGACACGCGCAGGCCCATGGTTTCACCATCTTCCTCGAGCACCACGATGCGGGTGTTGGCGTCTTCCTGGGCCGGGCCGGCGCCCAGGTGGATGCCCAGGTCCATCACCGGTACCACCTGGCCGCGCAGGTTCATGATGCCGAGCATGGCGTCGGCGGTACCGCGCAACGGCAGCAGCGGCACCGGCAGCACCACTTCCTGCACCTTGAGCAGTTCCAGTGCGTAGGCCTGGGCGCCGCAACGCAGGCGCAGCCAGCGCGAGGTGCGCTCGCTGGCCCGACGGTTCTCGCGCGGGCTGGAGGCCGGATTGCGCGCCTGAGCCTGCAGTTCCTGCCAGCTGCCTGGGCGAGTGTGAGCCGGCGCGGGCGCGGCGCTGCGGGCGCTCGGGGCACTCATCGGCATCGGTGGGGGCATGGCGCGGGCGGCGGGTGTCGGGGTGGGGGCGGGAACAGGGCGAGCAGGGGCGACCGGGGCTGCCACCGCTGCGACGGCCGGCGCATTGTCGTGCAGCACATCGTCGGGAAGGTCGTCCCAACTGGGCCTGGCCGCGTCCGCGCCTGTCGCTGAAGTGGAGAGAGCGGCGACCGGCGGACCGAGCGCGGGATCGTTCATCAGTTCGTCAAGCAGCGCCAGGTTTGCGGGCGCGCCGGGGGAGGTTGGGGTGTCGTGGACGGTCGCGAGGGTGTCGACCGGGGGGCCGAGCGCGGGATCGTTCATCAGCTCGTCGAGCAGCGCCAGGTTGGCGGGCGCGCCGGGCGAGGTCGGGGTGTCGTGGACGGTCGCGAGGGTCTCGACCGGCGGGCCGAGCGCGGGGTCGTTCATCAGCTCGTCGAGCAGCGCCAGATTGGCCGGCGCACCGGGCGAGGTCGGGGTGTCGTGGACGGTCGCGAGGATGTCGACCGGAGGGCCGAGCGCGGGATCGTTCATCAGCTCGTCGAGCAGGGCCAGGTTGGCCGGCGCGCCCGGGGCGGTGGGGGTGTCGAACTGCGCTGCGGGTGCGGGTGCGTCGCTGTCCGGATCGGCGCCGGCATCGGCCAGCGCGTGGCGGGCGAACTCGGCGCTGATCGCACGGGCCACGCCATCGGCTTCGGCGTCGTCCTGCGCGGCCACCGCGGCGGTCGGCGGGGTCGATACGTCGGCCTGCACCGGTGCCGCCGGCACGGCATCACCCAGCAGTTGTTCCAGGTAGTCGTCGAGCACGCCGGCGGTGTTCATGCCGCGCGCTCCATCTGCAGCGCGTCGTCGGCCATGATCCATTCCAGGGCACGGCGGTACGCCGCCAGGCCACGGCCGGGGTAGTCGTCGGACTGCGCCGGAATGGTCAGGCTGGCGGCATTGCAGATGCGGGTGTCGACCGGAATCGCGTCTTCCCAGACGCGGTGGCCGTGCGTGTCCTGCATCAGCTTGACGGTTTCGTTGCCGGCGCGGGTGCGGCGGTCGAACAGGGTCGGCAGGATCGACATCGGCAGCGGGCGGCGGCGCGAGCGTTCGACCATCTCGCCGGTCCGCACCATGCCGTCCAGGCCGTGCAGGGCCAGCGGTTCGGCCTGGGTCGGAATGATCAGGCGGTCGGCGGCGGCCAGCGCATTGATCATCAGCAGGCCCAGCGTGGGCGCGCAGTCCAGCAGGATGTAGTCGTGCTGGCCCTGGTGGCGGGCAAAGGCGTTCTGCAGGGCCAGGCCGAGCCCGGGCTGGTTGGCGCTGCGCCGTTCCAGGGTGGCCAGCGCGGCCTGCGCGCACACGTAATCCAGGCCGGGAATATCGCTGTGGCGGCTGAGCGAGGACAGCTCGGCCGGCGGCGCGCCGAACAGCTCCAGCACGCCCTGCGGCGGCGGGTCCAGCGGCACGCCGAAGGCGCGGGTCAGCGACGAATGCGGATCAAGATCGATCAGCAGCACACGGTGGCCCAGGGTGGCCAGGCCACGGCCCAGGGCCAGGCTCGTGGTGGTCTTGCCCACGCCGCCCTTCTGATTGGCGATTGCCCAGATGCGCATTCGGTTCACTCCTTCATTGCAGGGGAGACGGCGGCGCCCACACGGCTGCCGGCCGGCACCGGTGGCAACTGCACCGGTGCGATGGGGGTTACGGAGGGGGTCTTGCCGGGCGTGGCCGGGTCCGATTCGGCGGTCAACTGCGGCCCGATCGGATCCACGCCCTGGGCGGTGTCGGCCAGGATTATCACCATCACGCGCCGGTTGCGGTTGCGCCCTTCGGCGCTGGCATTGTCTTCGCGCGGGCGGAACTGACCGTAGCCGACCATCGCCAGCCGCGACGGCTGCAGGCCCTGGTCGGCGAACAGGTGGACCACGCTGGCCGCGCGCCCGGCCGAGAGTTCCCAGTTGGAGGGGAACAACGGGGTGGCGATCGGAATGTTGTCGGTGTGGCCTTCCACGCGGACGCCGTTGGGCGCCTCGCGCAGCACCTGGGCCAGCTTGGACAGGGTGTCGCGTGCGTGCACGTCCAGCGTGGCCGAGCCGGTGGGGAACAGGATGTCGCTGTTGATCTCCACCTCGATCCACAGCTCGGTGCGGCGCACGGTGATCATGCCGCGCTCGATCAGCGGTGCCAGCGTGGCGGTGAGCTTGTCGGCGATGGTGTTGAGCTGGCGCTCGGCGCGCTGCAGCTGTTCCTGGTTGCGCACCGAGACCGGCATGCGCATCTGCGAGGCCATCGCCGGCAGCAGGGTGGGGTCGTTGGACGGGGCCGGTGCGGCCGGGCCGACGCGGTTGCCGGCCTTGATCACCGACGGGCTGTCCCAGCCGCCGCCCTGCACCTGCTGGTTGCCCACCTGCACCGGGTTGATGGTGCGCGGCGCGCCGCCGAAGGCGGTGGTCAGCGCATCGGCCATGACCCGGTACTTGCCTTCATTGAGCGAGGAGATGGCGTACATCACCACGAAGAAGGCGAGCAGCAGCGTCATGAGGTCGGCATAGGGAATGGCCCAGGCCTCATGGTTGGCATGCTCTTCGTGATGCTTGCGACGGGCCATGTCAGTGCAGGAACCCGGAGAGGTTGGTTTCGATGTTGCGCGGGTTTTCGCCCTGCGCGATCGAGATCAGGCCTTCGATGATCATTTCGCGGTCGCGGCTGTTGTGGTGGATCACGCTCTTCAGCTTGGCCGACACCGGCAGGAACAGCAGGTTGGCCGAGGCGATGCCGTAGATGGTGGCGGTGAATGCCGCGGCGATGCCGTGGCCGAGCTTGCTCGGGTCGGCCAGGTTCTTCATCACCGCGATCAGGCCCAGCACCGCGCCGATGATGCCCAGGGTGGGGGCGTAGATGCCCATGCCCTCGAACACCTTGGACGCGGCAAGGTCCTGGTGCTCCTGGCTGCTCAGTTCGATTTCCATCATGTGGCGGATGGTTTCCGGCTCCACGCCGTCCACCAGAAGCTGCAGGCCCTTGCGCAGGAACGGGTCATTCTGTGCGTCCACCTGGGCTTCCAGGCCGAGCAGGCCCTGGCGGCGGGCGATGTTGCTCCATTCCACGATCTGCTTGATCAGCTCGTGGCGGTCGCTGCTCGGCGGCAGGATGACCCAGCGCACAATCTTGAAGGCGTGCTTGAACACCGCCGGCGAGGTGTGCAGCAGGATGGAGGCGATGGTGCCGACGATCACGATCACGAAGGCGGCCGGCGACCACAGTGATGCCAGGCCGGCTCCCTTGAGGATGCTGCCGCCGACCAGTGAGGCCAGGGCGAGGAAAAGTCCGATGAGGCTGAGTCTGTCCATGGGTCCGTTATCGGCGTATGTGAATGGGACTTGAGATGCCGAAGGAATCCGGTGGGGCGGCGGTCACAGTTTTGGCGGGTTAAAGCAGCCGACCAACGGTCGGCTCTACCGGCGTCAGCGGAGGCCGTCCACGTCCAGGATCAGCGACATGCGGCCGTCGCCGATCAGGGTGGCACCGGCGTAGCCGCGCAGGCCGCGCAGTGCCTTGGGCAGCGGTTTGATCACCACTTCCTCGCGGCCCCGCACCTGGTCCACCACCAGCCCGAAGCGGGCTTCGCCGGCCTGCAGCACCACGATGGTGAGCAGCGACGAGGCGGCCGGTGCGACGGCCAGCCAATGGCGCAGGTCCACCAGCGGCAGCGTGTGCGACTTGCGGTCGAGCACGGCGCGGCCGTCGAACCAGCCCAGCGAGGTATTCGGTGCGTGCAGCACTTCCATCACGCGGGCCAGGGGCAGGGCATAGACGTCTTCGCCGGCCTGCACCAGCAGGGTGGGCAGGATCGCCAAGGTGAGCGGGACGCGGATCATGAAGCGGCTGCCACGGCCCAGCTCGGACTGGATCTGGATCTGGCCGCTGAGCTCGCGGATGCGCGACTGCACCACGTCCATGCCGACGCCACGGCCGGAAATGTCGGTGACTTCCTGCTTGGTCGAGAAGCCCGGCAGGAACACCAGGTGCAGGCATTCCTCGCTGGTCAGGCGGGCCGCCGCTTCCGGATCGATCAGGCCCTTTTCGCGCGCCTTCTGGCGCAGCCGTTCGGGATCGATGCCGGCGCCGTCGTCCTGCACTTCAATGCTGACGTAGTCGCCTTCCTGCTGCGCCGACAGCCGCACGTGGCCGCTGCGCGGCTTGCCCTGGGCTTCACGCAGGTCGGGGGTTTCCACGCCGTGGTCGATGGCGTTGCGCACCAGGTGCACCAGCGGGTCGGCCAGGGCCTCGACCAGGTTGCGGTCGAGCTCGGTTTCAGCGCCGACCAGCTCCAGTTCCACTTCCTTCTTCAGGTTGCGCGCCACGTCGCGCGCCACCTTGGGGAAGCGCGAGAACACCTTGCCCACCGGCTGCATGCGGGTGCGCATCACCGCCGACTGCAGGCGCGCGGTGGCGATGTCCAGGGTGGAGACGGCGCGATCGAGTTCTTCGTCGTGCAGGCGCGCACGCAGGGTCTTGAGGCGGTTGCGTGACAGCACCAGTTCGCCGATCAGGTTGACGATGGCGTCCAGGCGCTTGGTGTCCACGCGCACGGTGTGCTCGGCCTCGGCCACCGGCTTGTTGGCGGCCGGCTTGGCCGGCGGTGCGGCTGGTGCGCGCGGCGGCGGGGCGGCCGCGACTGCGGGCTTGGCGCCGGGCACGGCGCCGCCGTGCAGCTGGTCGAGCAGGGCTTCAAATTCGTCTTCGCCGATCAGGCCGTCGTCGGCCTTCCTGGCCACCGCTGCCGGGGCAGCGCCGCCGTGCAGGGTGTCGAGCAGTGCTTCGAACTCGTCTTCGCTGATCAGTTCGCCGGTGGCCGGCGCTGCGGCAGCGGCCGGGGTGGCCGGGCCGTTGACGTCGAACTGTGCGATCAGCTCCGGCGGCGCGTAGCCCGGCTCGGTACCGGCCGAGACCGAATCCAGCATCGACTGCAGGTAATCCAGCGATTGCTGGGCGGCGTCGAAGTGGTGGGCCTGCAGGGTGGCCTTGCCGGAGCGGGCCATGCCCAGGGTTTCCTCGGCGGCATGGCACAACTCGACCATGGCCTGGATGCCGAGGAAGCCGGCACCGCCCTTGAGCGTGTGGAAGCCACGGAACACCGCATTGAGCTGGTCACTGTCCTGGGGCGACTGCTCCAGCGACACCAGCTGTTCGCCAAGGCGGTCCAGGATTTCCTGGGCCTCGAGGATGAAATCGGCGGCAATATCGTCTGGAACAGCGCTCATGGTGTTACAGCCCCAAATCCGAAAGCAGGTCGTCAGCATCCACCTGTGAAACCTGGTGACGGTCCAGGCCACTCACGGCCGGGCCGGCCAGGCCGTTGTCACGCTTGTGCGCGGTGTCGTCCTGCGGCGGCAGGCCGAGTGCGCCAAACCCTTCATGCACGCGACGCACGATCCCCACCACGCGGCGGATGATCTGCCCGGTGAGGTCCTGGTAGCTCTGGGTAAGGGCGATCTCGGTGAGGTTGTGGCGGATCCGGTCCAGCTGCTGGTCCTGGTCGGCGGTGAGGCCGTTGGCACGCAGCTGTTCGGTCAGCGCCCGGCATTCCTCGGCCAGGTCCAGGGTGCGGTGGGTGGCCTGTTCGGTCATCGTCACCACGTGGTCCAGGCGCGCGCAGGCATCGTCCAGCTCGCCGGCTTCGCTGGGCAGGCTGGGCAGTTCGCCCAGGGCCTGGCCAAGTTCGCGGGCGAGCCGGTTCAGGCCGGCCATCATCGGCTGGGTACGCAAGGCAGCCAGCGCGTCGATTTCCCGGCGCCAGCCGGCTTCATCGCCGCTTTCCAGCGCAGCCAGGGCGTCCTGCAGGCGCTGGACCAGCGCGGATTTGTCGCGAAGGGTTTCCATCAGGCGCTCGCTGCCAGGCGTTCGAAGATCTTGCCGAGCTTTTCTTCCAGGGTCTGCGCGGTGAACGGCTTGATGATGTAGCCGTTGACGCCGCACTGGGCCGCTTCGATGATCTGTTCGCGCTTGGCTTCGGCGGTCACCATCAGCACCGGCAGGGTCTTCAGCTTGGCGTCGGCGCGGATCGCCTTGAGCAGGTCGATGCCGGTCATCACCGGCATGTTCCAGTCGGTGACCACGAAATCGAACGGCTGGCTCTGCAGCAGCGACAGCGCGGCATGCCCGTCCTCGGCTTCGGCCGTATTGGTGAAGCCCAGATCGCCCAGCAGGTTCTTGACGATACGACGCATGGTCGAGAAATCGTCGACGATCAGGATACGCATGTTCTTGTTCAAAGCACTTTCCTCGGTATCAAGTGTTCGCGAGGCCGGCGTCGGCCGCCTCGAAGATCTTCAATCGGCCCCGCAGGCGCAGCACGGCCTGGCCGTGGATCTGGCACACGCGTGACTCGCTGACGCCCAGCACGGCGCCGATCTCTTTCAGGTTCAGTTCCTGCTCGTAATACAGCGACAGCACCAGCTGTTCGCGTTCGGGCAGCAGGCCGATCGCATTGCCCAGTTCGCGGCCGAATTCGCCACGCTCCAGCACCTGCTGCGGGGTCGGGCCACCCTGGGCGACGGTGTCCAGCTCGCCCTGGTCCTCGATCCGCGATTCCAGGCTCAGCACCTGGCCGCGTGCGGCGTCTTCCATCAGGCGCAGGTAGTCCGGCAGCGGCATGTCCATGGCGGCGGCCACTTCGGTGGCGCTGGCGGCACGGCCGGTGCTCTGCTCCAGGCGGCGGATGGTGGACGCGGCGTCGCGGGCGCGGCGGTGCACCGAACGCGGTACCCAGTCGCCCCGGCGGATCTCGTCGATCATCGAGCCGCGGATGCGGATCGAGGCATAGGTTTCGAACGAGGCGCCCTGGTCGGCGTCGTAGCTGCGCGAGGCTTCGATCAGGCCCATCATGCCGGCCTGGATCAGGTCATCCACTTCCACGCTGGCCGGCAGGCGCGCGGCCAGGTGGTGGGCGATGCGGCGCACCAGGTCCGAATGCTGGGCAATGCATTCGTTGGCGGCGGTGCGTTGCACCTCTTTGTATTGTGCGGCGCCTTTCATGCGGTCACCCCGCGTTGCTTGAGGATGCGTTCCAGGAAGAATTCGACCCCACCACGCGGCTCGGTCGGGGCCTGCCAGCGGGCGGTGCGGCGGGCGATCTCGGTGATCGCCTGGGCGGCCGGGCTGGACGGGTAGGCCTTGACCACCGGCTGCTGGCGCTGCACCGACAGGCGCAGCCAGTCATCCTGCGGCACGCAGCCGAGGTAGTTCAGCGACACATCGGCCAGGAACTTCTCGCAGACCCGGGTCAGCTTTTCGTACAGCACGCGGCCTTCGTTGGGGTCGCGCACCATGTTGGCCACCACCTGGATGCGGTCCACGCCGCGTTCCCGTGAGAGCACCTTGATCAGGGCGTAGGCGTCGGTGATCGAGGCCGGCTCGTCGCAGACCACCACCACGGTGTCCTGGGCGGCCTGGCAGAAGGTCAGCACGCCGTCGGTGATGCCGGCAGCGGTGTCCACCACCATGAAGTCCAGCTCGCGCTCCAGTTCGGAGAACACGTTGACCAGGCCCACGTGCTCGGCCGGCTGCAGTTCGGCCATGTGCCGGCGACCCGATGCGGCCGGGACCACCAGCACGCCACCGGGGCCTTCCATGATCACTTCATCCAGGGTGCAGCGCCCGGCGACCAGGTCGGCCAGGGTCAGCTTGGGCTGCAGGCCCAGGATCACATCGATGTTGGCCAGGCCCAGGTCGGCGTCCAGCAGCAGCGTGCGCTTGCCCATGTCGGCGAGCGCCACGGCCAGGTTGGCCGACACGTTGGTTTTGCCCACGCCGCCCTTGCCGCCGGTGACGGCGATGGTGCGCACAGGGCCCAGCGGCTGGCTGCGGGTGGCAGACAACGGGAAGGTCTTGGTCAGCTTGGCGTACTCACGCGACGGCATGGTTCAACTCCGGGTTGCAGGGCATATCGGCCGCGCGGCGCAAATCTTCAAGGCGAAGTACAAGATTGGCGGCACTGGCCCGGTGCAGGTCTTCGGGAACGTCCTGGCCATCGGTGACCCAGGTGATCGGCAGGCGGTGGTCCACGGCCACCGACAGGGCGGTGCCGAAGCGGCCGGTTTCGTCCAGCTTGCTCAGCACCACGCCCTGCGGGTTGGCGGCACTGAAGCGGCGGACCACCTCGTCCATGTCGCCGAAACTGGTGTTGGCCGGCAGCACCAGCAGGGTGCGGATCTGCTCGGCGGCGCGCAGCCACTGCAGCTGGGCGGCAAGGGCACGGTCGCGCGGGCCCAGCCCGGCGGTGTCGATCAGCACCAGCTTGTAGTCCTGCAGGCGCTCAAGGAGCTGGTTCAGGTCGCTGCCGCTGTTGGCTTCGTGCACCGCGATGCCGAGCTGGCGGCCGAAGCCGTACAGCTGCTCGCGGGCGCCGATGCGGCCGGTATCGGTGGTGACCAGGGCCACGTCGCGGGCGGCATGCTTCTCGGCGAAGCGCGAGGCCAGCTTGGCGATGGTGGTGGTCTTGCCGGCACCGGTCGGGCCGACCAGGGCGATCACGCCGCCGGACTCCAGCGGGTCAACCGGGGCGATCGGCAGCTTGCGCGACAGCAGGCCCAGCATCAGCCCGCGGCCACGGTGGGCTTCGGTGTCCAGCGGGATCTGCATGGCCACGTCGCGGCTGATGCCGGCGTCGAAGCCGTATTCGTCCATCAGGTCCAGCGCGGCGGCGCGTACCGGCGATCCGCGCAGGCGCTCGTCGGTGAAGCGGTGCATTTCGCGCTCGATGACGTGGCGCATGCCGGCCACTTCATGGCGCAGCTGGCGGATCTCTTCGTCATCGCGCTGCACGACCACCAGTTCGGCGGCGGGCTGCGGCTGGGCCTGCGCCGGTTCCGTGACGGCCACCGGTGCCGGGTTTTCGACGCGGGCTTCGGCGACGGCGACCAGCGCCTGCGGCACGGCGGCGGCGACGGCCTCGGCGACCGGCAGGGCCGGCGGCACGGTGACGCTGACCGGCAGCGGCGGCATCGCCACTGCGGCAGCCGGCATATGCATCTGGAAGTGCGGTTCGTCGTCCAGCGGCGGGTCGATGATGAAGCGGGCGCGGTTGATCGGCGGGGCGACGGTGGCGACGGCCGGTTCGGCGGCAGCCGGCTCGGCCTGGGCCGGTGCCGGCGACGCGGCGGCGGCCTGCTCGACGTTGAACGGGGCGAAGATCTGTTCCGGCAGCGCGCTCATGCCGGCCGCCGGGGCGGTGGCGGCGCGGGCCAGGGTGGCTGCGAAACCGCTGCTGCCCGGCGGCGGCACGATCTCGTTGGCGGTGTCCAGGGTACGGCCGGTGGCACCCACCGCGGCACGGGCCAGCGCGGCCACCGCAGAGGTGGTGGCGGCCACCGGTTCGGCGGCAACCACGGTCGGCTTGCGACGGGTCACCGCGGCGATCACCGCATCGGCGGCATTGCGCGGTCGCGGCGCCGGGGCCGGGGCCACGTCCTTGCGCGCTGCTTCAAGCGCACGCTGCACCGCACCTTCGTCGTAATTCGCCGCGGCCACGATCTCGACGCCTTCCTCGATCCGCCGGTTCGACAGGATCACCGCATCAGGACCATGTTCCTTGCGCACCAGGTTCATGGCCGAGCGCATATCGGGAGCGACGAAGCGTTTGATTTTCATGCTGTGGTACCGGGACTGGGGCGGCGGGGTGGTGGAAGGGAAGCGCTGGTTGTCGGTGGTCTGCACGGTCCGGGTTTCCCTTTATGTCCTGCTGCGTTGATATCGAAATGGGGGTGTGTCTGTTTTCTGGCACATGTCCGTCGGGGTTCCGACGTCAGCTGATCGTGCCGACCAGCTTCAGTCGTTTGTCCTCGGGTACCTCGCTGTAGGCCAGCACCGACAGCGAGGGGACGCTGTGGCGCACCAGCCGTGCCAGCGCGGCACGCACCGGGCCGGGTACCAGCACGACCGCCGGCTCATTCTTCGCTTCCTGCTTGCTGACACATTCGGCCAGGCTTTGGTGCAGTCGCTCAGCGAGTCCGGGTTCCAGTGCGGCGCCGTTGCCCTGTGTGGACTCCTGCAAGACACGTTCCAATTGCGGGTTGAGGGTGAACACCGGCAGCTCGGCCGACATGCCGGCGATCTCCTGCACGATGAAACGGCCCAGTGCGTTGCGCACCGCAGCGGTCAGCGTGGCCGGGTCCTGGCTGATGGGCGCGTTCTCCACCAGCGACTCGACGATCTTGCGCAGCTGGCGGATCGGAATGCGTTCGATCAGCAGGTTCTGCAGCACCCGCACCACCGCCGACAACGGCAGCGACTTCGGGGTGAGGTCTTCGACCAGCTTGGGCGCGCTCTTGGCCAGGTTGGCCAGCAGCTGCTGCACTTCCTCGTGGCCGAGCAGTTCGGGCGCGTGTTCGCGGATCAGGTGCGACAGGTGGGTGGCTACCACGGTGGCCGGGTCGACCACGGTGTAGCCCATGGTTTCGGCGTGGGCACGCTGGTGCGGCTGGATCCAGGTGGCATCCAGGCCGAACGCGGGGTCCTTGCCGGCGATGCCCTCCAGCGCACCGAGCGCGCTGCCCGGGTCCAGGGCCAGTTCGCGGTCGGGGTGGATTTCGGCGGTGGCCACCGGCACGCCGTGGATCAGCAGGCGGTAGGCGGTGGCCGGCAGTTCCAGGTTGTCACGGATGTGCACCGACGGAATCAGGAAGCCGATGTCGTGGGTGAGCTTGCGCCGCACCCCCTTGATCCGCGCCATCAGTTCGCCGCCCTGGTTCTTGTCCACCAGCGGGATCAGCCGGTAGCCGACTTCCAGGCCCAACGGGTCGACCGGGCGCAGTTCGTCCCAGGTCAGTTCGGCGGTGGGCGAGGGCGTGGCACCGGGCAGGCCGAGCGTCTCGCCGCGGCTGGCGGCCGGCGTCTCGGCGGCACGCGCGGCGGCCGTGCTCTTCTTCCAGGCCTTCCAGGCCACGAAGCCGAGGATGGCGGCCAGCGTCAAGAAGGCGACGTTGGGCATGCCCGGCACCAGCCCGACCACGCCCATGATGGCCGCGGCGATGGTGAGCGCGCGGTACTGGCCGAACACCTGGCCCATCATGGCCTGGGCCATGTCCTGCGAGCGCGAGGCGCGGGTGACCAGCATGGCCACCGCCGAGGACACCAGCAGTGCCGGCAGCTGGGCCACCAGGCCGTCACCGATGGACAGCAGGGTGTAGGTGGCGGCGGCGTCGCCGAACGGCATGCCGTGCTGGAGCACGCCGACGGCCAGGCCGCCGAGCAGGTTGATGAACAGGATCAGGATGCCGGCGATCGCGTCGCCGCGGATGAACTTGCTGGCACCGTCCATCGCGCCGTAGAAGTCGGCTTCCTCACGCACTTCCTCGCGGCGGGCCTTGGCCTCCTCGCGCGTCAGCAAACCGGCGTTGAGGTCGGCATCGATGGCCATCTGCTTGCCGGGCATCGCGTCCAGGATGAAGCGGGCGGTCACTTCGGACACGCGCCCGGCACCCTTGGTGATCACCACGAAGTTGATGATGGTCAGGATGGCGAAGACCACGATGCCGACCGCGTAGTTGCCGCCGATCACGAACTCACCGAACGCGGCGATCACCTTGCCCGCCGCCTCGTGGCCGTTCTGGCCGTTGAGCAGGATCACGCGGGTGGAGGCCACGTTCAGCGCCAACCGCAGCATGGTGGTGATCAGCAGCACGATCGGGAAGATGGTGAAGTCCAGCGGACGCTTCACGTACACCACCGCCAGCAGCACCATCAGCGAGATGGCGATGTTGAAGGTGAACAGGGCATCCAGCACCGGCGCGGCCAGGGGCATCACCACCATGGCCAGCAGTGCCAGCACGATCAACGGCGCGCCCAGGCCGTTCCGGATCATGTCCAGGACCTTGCGGGCGTTCATGCCGGCACCGACGGGCTGGGCGCTCATGCGCGGCCTCCCGTGCCGAATTCATCCACGTTGATGCTCGGGGCGGCCGGCATCGGACCGCCGCGCCAGGTGCGCAGCTGGTAAACGTAGGACAGGACCTGGGCTACGGCCGAATACAGTCTCACGGGAATTTCCTTTCCAAGTTGACCTTCCCGATACAAGGCGCGTGCCAAAGGCGGGGCAGAGACGATGGCGACCTTGTTGCCGTCGGCCACTTCACGGATGCGCAGGGCGGTTTCATCCACGCCCAGGGCCACCACGGTGGGGGCGCCCATCTTGCCGCCCTCGTATTTCAGGGCCACCGCGTAGTGGGTGGGGTTGACCACCACCACGTCGGCGGTGGGCACCGCTTCCATCATCCGGCGGTTGGACAGCTGCTGCTGCAGCTGGCGGATGCGGCCCTTCACTTCCGGGCTGCCTTCGCTTTCCTTCATTTCCCGGCGCAGCTCTTCGCGGGTCATCTTCAGCTTGCGCATCCAGTTCCAGCGCTGGTAGGGCGCATCGAAGGCGGCCAGCAGCATCATCGCCCCGCCGGTGGCCAGCATCAGCTTCAGGGTGAAGCCCAGGCCGTGCACCATGGCCGTTTCCAGCGGCTGGTTGAGCAGGTCGCGCAGCGGCCGCACGCCGTGCCAGACCACCAGCCCGGCGGCGGTGCCGACGAAGGCGATGCGCAACAGCGACTTGGTGAACTCGGCGATTGCCTCCGGGCCGTACAGGCGCTTCATGCCGGCCATCGGGCTGAGCCGCTTGAAATCGGGCATCAGCGACTTGTTCGACCAGCGCAGCCCGCCCATCACCACCGGGCCGAGGAAGCTGGCCAGCAGGCAGATCAGCACCAACGGCCACATCGCCCACAGCAGCTGCAGCAGCAGCTCGCCGAAGTGGCCGAACAGGGCCTGCGGGTGCATGCGCAGGCCCGGTTCCGGGCTCAGCGCCGTCTTCATCCAAGCCTTGGCACTGCTGCTGATGCTGCCCGAATAGGCCATCAGCGCCAGCACGCCGGCACCGAATACCGCGGCGGTGGCCAACTCCCGCGAGCGCGGGATGTTGCCCTGCTCGCGGGCATCGCGCAGGCGTTTTTCGGTAGGTTGCTCGGTCTTTTCGCCGGCTTGTTCGTTCTCGGACATGGGCTGCACGACACGGGGGGATTACCCGGGGTCGTGCAAGAACCGTTCCGTGACGTCAGGCCGGGCCGCTGCGTGCGCGCGAGACCTGCACCTGGTCGGACTGCGTCGCGGTGGCGATGGTCTCCTTCAAGGGCACCTCACCCACGCCCAGGGCCCGTTCGATCACCAGCGCGGTACCTTGCCCGTGCAGCAGCGCCTGCAGCCGGCCGAACTCACCGCACCACAGGGTTTCGATGTCGCGGTCGCGAGCGCGGTCGCGGTCGGTCGCCAGGGCCACGGCCCGGACCTGCAGGCGCCCGCCGTCTGCACGGCCGCCCACCTCAACGCCATAGCCAGGGGTGGCAGCTTTCTTTAGAACGACCGCGCCAGTGTCCTGCCATGCGGTGGCCATGCCTTCGCGCACCTCGTAGCCGAGGCTGGCCAGCCCGTCGAGCACGGCCTGGCGCCGGGAAACTGCCGCCAGCGCCTGCTGGTGGCTGGCAAGGGCGGTGTCGCACTGCAGGGTGAGCTCGGTCAGCAGCGGCAGCGCGGTGTCGGTACTGCAGGCGGCCACCCGGGTCAGCAACGGCGCATGCTCGGTAGGGTCCACGGCAGCCAGCCTGCTGGCCACATCCTGCAGCTGTTCCAGCTGCGTGCGGCGCTGGGCGAACGCGGCCGAGGCGGCGGCCAGGTCCAGTACCAGGCTGTCCAGCAGAAGGTTGCGCCGTTGCGGGGCGGTTTCCTGCTCGGCCTTGTGCAGCGCCTCCAGGTAGGGTGCAGCGACTGCCGCGCCCTGCAGCAACTGCAGTTCGGCGATATGGCGGTCCACGCGCAGCAGGCGCGCCTCGCGCTCGGGGTCGGCGGGCTGCCGGGCGGCCCAGTCGGCCAGCGTGGGGGTGGGCGTGGCGGTCTGCAATGCGGCGGCCAACGCGCGCTGGTCATCACTCAGCGTTGCCTGCGCGTCCGGCGGCGACAGGAGCGCGAAGGCACGGGCCAGCACCGCCTCCGCGTCAGTACCGGGGTGACCGTCGGCCAGTGCCTGCAGCGACTGCAGCAGGCCGGCGTCTGCATCAACGGATCGGTCCTGCAGGGTGTTGAGCACGGCGGCGGCGTTGTCGCGCAGCCGCCGCTGCTGCTGGCGGCCTGCGGCAGCGCGGTCGATGGCGCGCGCCTCGCGGTCGCGGGTGTCGGCCTGCAGGAAGGCCGTTTCGGCCTCGATCAGCAGCGCATACCGCGTGTTGTCGCTGTCCGCCAACAGCGCCTGCAGCGCCTGGCGGCGTGCCATTACCGCGGCCACCGCCGATGCGTCGCTCTCGCCCACGCGCTCACACTGGGCCTGCCAGCGCGCCACCGCCTGGTCCAGCCGGTGCAGCATCGCTTCACGCAGGGCCAGCAGTTCTTCGGCAGTCACGATGCGGACGACTTTGGGACCACTCATGGCAGGGTTTCCGGTTGTGCGGGGACAGGCGGGGGCGGCACCGGGGCGGGGGCCATGGCCGCGTCGATGGCCAGCCGCAGCCGTGCCCGTTCGGCCTCGCCGTCGTGGTACCAGGCATGCGAGGACACCCGGTGGATGCCGCCGATGGCGCGGCGCAGGACCGAGGGCCGCCAGATTTCACGGGCGCGGGCATGCGCCAGCAGCGGGTGGCTGGGCGCGTCGCACTCGATGCCGATGGCGAAGTTGCCGGTGTCGGGATGTTCGATGGCGAAGTCCAGCCCGAATGCGTCACCTTCACTGGCGGCCGCGGCGTCCCATCCCAGCGACTGCAGGTAGGCGCCAACGATCTGCGTGAAGCCGTCGGCGGGCGCCGCGTGGGTGCGGTTGGCCACGCTGCGATCGGTCTGCAGGCGATCCAGCAGCCGCGCGCTGCCGTCGAACTCGCCGGCACACAGGGCGCGGGCGTACTCCAGGTACCCCTGCAGGTAGTCACGCGGGCTGGCCGGGGCGCGCTGGGTGTTGAACAGGTCGGAGATGTCGGCGATCGGCATCGAGGTGATCATCACCACCCGTTGCCGGGCGCGGGTGACGGCCACGTTGAGGCGGCGCTCGCCGCCGGTCTGGCCGAGTACGCCGAAGTTGCGCCGGAAGGTGCCCTGCGCGTTGCGGCCGAAGGTGGAGGAGAACACGATGATGTCGCGCTCGTCACCCTGCACGTTTTCCACGTTCTTGACGAAGACCGCCATGTCCTCGCCGTCTTCGCTGCGCTCGCGTTCCTCGGCGAACGCGGCACGGAAGGCGGCATCCTGCCCGGCGCGCTGCTCCAGGTGCTCTTCGATCAGCTCGGCCTGCTTGCGGTTGAAGGTGACCACGCCCACCGAGGGGCGGGCGGCATAGGGGTGCTGCCACAACTGGGCGAGGTACTCCACCACCCGTGCCGCTTCGGCAGGGTTGCTCTGGTGCTGGTACACACCGTCGACCTGGATCAGTTCCAGTGGCTTGATCCGCGCGATGCTGCTGCGCGGATGGCGCACCGGCACGTTGAGCCGGTTGCCGTAGAAGGCTGCGTTGGAGAAGCCGATCAGTTCGCGGTATGCCGAGCGGTAGTGGATCTGCAGCGTGGTGCTGGGCAGGGCATTGCGGGCCAGCTGCAGCAGGTCCGGGCAATCCTTGATCTCGCGCCGGTTCCAGGTTTCCTCGAAGGCGTCGCGCTGCTCGGCATCGACCTCGGCATCGGGCTCGTCGCCATCGAAGACCTCGGCTTCATCGCTTTCCACCCGGCTGGAGAAGAAGGCAGTGGGCGGCATCTGCTTCTCATCCCCGCTGACGACCGTGACCCGGCCACGGAACAGCGTGGGCAGGGCGAACTCGACCGGCATCTGCGAGGCTTCGTCGTAGATCACCGTGTCGAACAGCCCTGCCTGCAGTGGCAGCACGCGGCTGGCCACGTCCGGGTTCATCAGCCAGATCGGGCGCAGGTGCATCAGGCCCAGTTCGCTGCCCAGCTCGATGAACTCGCGCAGGCGGCGCGAACGGCGCCCGGTCAGCCGGGTTACGTCTTCCCACTGCTTGCGGTTGCCCAACTGCTGCAGGTCGATGTGGGTGCCCAGCATCTGACGGTTGAGCCGGCGCATCTGCTGGTCGGCAGCGGCCAGGCTGGCGACCTTGGCCTGGGTTTCATCCTGGCCGAACTGCAGCGCCGGGATCGCCTGCTCCATGCGGTGCTTCCAGCCCAGCCGTGCTTCGCGATGCAGCAGGCGGCGCACGGCCGGCTCCAGCGCGTCGCTGGGAAGGGCATCCAGCTGCGGTTGCAGCTGGCGCAGCAGTGCCAGCAGGTCCAGGTCTGCGGCCGACAGCTGCCCGGCGCGCCCGCGGAAGGCCTGGTAGGCGGCCAGATGGGGCAGGGCATCCTGCAGGTGCTGCAGCACCTGGGCATTGCTCTGGTTGTGGGCGATGGCCGCGGCCAATGCGTCGGTCAGCGTCTGCTCCAGCCAGTCGGCCAGCAAGCCGAGCTGCTGCGCGCTGGCATGGCGGGCGGCATGCCGCGCCAGCGAGGCATCCAGGTCCTGCAGCAGTGCCTCCAGGTGCGCGCGGTCGCCCGCCAGGGCAGCGTCATCGGCCTGCTGGGGACGTGGCGACTGTGCCAGCGCCTGGGCCAGTGCCTGTACGTCCAGCAGTTGGCGCCCGCTGGCGCGTGCCATCGGGCCCAGCGCCATGCCGGTCTGTTGGCCAACCGGGTCCAGCGCCAGCTGCTGGTGCAGGCCGGCCAGTTCGCTGCGCAGCGGGCGCAAGCGTGCTTCCAGCGTCGCGGCGGCCAGCAGTGCTGCGGCGCCGGCTTCGCCCGTCGCGTGGGACTGCTCCTGCAGGACACGGTTCACCCGTCGCCGGCGCAGCAGGTGCAGCGGGTTGAGGCGGGCCAGCAGGCCGCGTGCGCCCAGGACGCGCGCGGCGTCGCGCTGCAGCTGCGCCAGCGTGCGCTCGTCGACGCCGGTGAGGGCCGGCGACAGCGTGCTGGAGAAGGCGTCGAGGTCGAGCGCCGCCACGGCGTGCTCGATCTGGTGCAGCCGGTCCAGCGCGATGTCGCCCTGGCTTGGCTGGCCCGCGCGTGCGGTGCGGAACAGCGGCAGCCAGCGCGCCAGCCGGATCCGTTGTGCGTCGTCCAGGCCGAGCAGGGTCGCCACGTGCGCCGACTTCCACGCCTGGTGCGGAGCGGGATCGTCCAGCTCGAAGCTGGCCGGGTGTGCCAGCAGGATCGCCTGCCGGTGCTGTTCGGCCGCAGTGAAGGCCTGCAGGGCGGCAACGAACGCGGCGAGGGTGTCCGCGTCGGCCGCGAAGGGACGCAACTGCACCAGCGGGCTGCCTTCGTAACGCGCCGGCAGCCACAACCGGATCAACGGCGCACACGCTTCCTCGCGCTGCACCAGGGTGGGCAGGTCCAGTGCCAGCAGCCGTTGGCGCAGGGCCGGCAGAACCAGCGGGGGCGTGCCGGTGTCCAGCGCGATCAGTTCGCCGAGCAGGCGCCGGTAGCTCAGCCCGGTGGCGTCGTCGATCTGGTGCAGGCTGTGCTGGTGGCGGTCCAGTTCGCCTTCCAGCGCCTCGATCCGCGCGGCCACCTGCTGGCGCTGCTGCTGCCAGGCCGATTGCGTGGCGCCGGCGGTGAACAGGGCGTCGAGCTGCTCGCGGATGCTGCGGATGACCGGTTCGCGGTCGCGGTTGACGTCGTTGAGCATCACCACGCGCTGGCCCAGCCCTTCGGCGACCAGGCGCTTGTGCACCACTTCCAATGCAGCGTGCTTCTGGCAGACGATCAGCAGGCTGCGTTGCCGGCCGATCGCGTCGGCCACCATGTTCACGATGGTCTGGCTCTTGCCAGTGCCGGGTGGGCCTTCGATCAACAGGCCCGGCCCCTGCCGTGCCTGCAGCACCGCCGCTTCCTGCGAGGGATCGCTGGCCACGGTGAAGTAGCGCTGCAGCTCTGGCGCGGCAGGCGGCGGGGGGCTGTCGGCGTCGGTCGGCGGCGCCAGCCGCAACGCGGTTTCAAGACCGGTGCCGGACGGTGACAGAACCTTGAGCTGGCGCAGGTCTTCGCCGATGGCCTGGCCCATGAACGTGACATGGAAAAGCACCGCGGCGCAGTCCAGTTCGTCTTGGTAAGGGGCCACCTCCACGCTGCTGGGGGGCAGGCCCACCAGGCTGCGCGAGCGGATCGTGGCCAGCATCCCGAAGGCATCCATCACATCGGCGGCCCGGATCGCCGAGCGCCCCAGCAGTTCGTCGGCGGTGCTGCGCCAGCGCTTGCAGGTTTCGGTGCCCAGCACGCTTTCAAGGGCAGGGTTGAGCCGCACTTCCTCGCGTTCGCCATCGAAGGCCAGCCCGACCTGGCCGCGCGTGCCCGGTTCCAGCAGCAGCGTGACCGGCCACAGCAGCAGCGGAATGATCCGGGTGCGCGACGTGCCGCGCGGATCGCGGCTGAGCAGGAACGGAAAGCCCAGATACAGCCCGTCGATGCCGGTGTCGCGCTTGTACAGCGCGCTCTGCCGTGCCAGCGCCATCAGGCGGGGCTCCAGCTGCGGGGTGCGCTGGAACGATTCGGGGTCCAGCTGGACGGCGCGCGCGTTGCGCTGCAACAGGTGATCGAGCAGTGCGGCGGCGGGGCGCCGGGTGCTGTCTACTTCGTGCATGTCCACGCGTGCGGTGGTCTTGCCGATGCTCATGCGCACCAGCGGCCCGCGCATCACCGCGGTGACGACCTTCTTTTCGAAGAAGTCCAGGATCTGCGAGACGTACTGCTGCTTCTGGGGCTGCAGCCAGCGGCTGGCGGGCACGGCCAGCACCACCAGGGCGCGCGCCAGCGGCATGCGCCGCTCCAGCCGGAACTGTTCGGCCCAGCCATCCACCACGGGCAGGCCGGAACGGGCGAAGCCCAGGATGCGCGCGTCCACGCTGCGATACAGCTCGGTACGCGGGTGCAGCAGCAGGGCCGCGGCTGCGTCGTTGTCGAAGGCCTCGAGACCGGCGCTGGCGGCCAGCGTGGCGGCCTCGGCGAGGATGGCCTCGGCGCTGCGGAACTGGCCGATCTCCGCGCTCAGCAACACGATCAGGTCTTCTTCGGCCACCACCCTGCGCTCGGCCAGCGACAGCAGCCCGGGATGCGCGGTGTCAGGTAGCAGGCGCTGGCGTTCCTGCCATTGCGAGGCCAGCTTGGCCCGCGAGGTGGACAGCAGGTAGACGCGCAGGGATTCTTCGACCAGGGCGATGTGCTGGTGAAGCGCGCGCTGGCGCACGCTTTCCTCGCGCCGCTTGAGCCTGCACAGCCAGTTGTCGGTCTGCAGGTGTTCCAGCAGGTCCGGCACCGACCCGCTGACCAGCCGGTAGCCCTCCAGCGGGTGCTCAAGCAACCAGCCTGGCGTGACGATGTCGCCACGATGGATCAACGGCATTTCCGGGTTGAGCACCTTCAACGCCAGCATCAGCCGGAAATCGTCCTCGATGCCTTCGTGGCGCGCGATCTGGCGCAGCCCGGCGATGCGGGTGGCGGGCAGGCCGACCTGCTCGGCCCAGGTGACGATCCCCCCGCGCAGCAGATGGTCCAGGGCCTGGTCCCAGCCGTCGGCCTGGGCGGCGGCCAGCGCGAACACCGCGGGGCGATGGTAGCGGCGCGTGCCCAGCGGCAGGCTTGCGCCGTCGCCCTCATCCTGCGCGTGTTGCGCCGCCGGCGGCGCTGGTACGGCAATGCCGGCCAGCCAGTCGGCCACCTGCGGCCATTGCCAGCGCTGGTGGCGGTCGCGGGCCAGCAGCCCACGCAGCAGCAGCGCCAGCTCCGGGTCCAGCGTATCCGGGATCGGAACACCATTGGCCAGCACGTGGATCAGGAACGCGTTGGGATGGATGCCGTCGAAGCAGGCGCCGTCGGTGAGCTGTTCGAGGAGGATCATGCCCAGGCTCCACCAGTCCGACGCCGCCGCCACGCCACCGGCGATCGCCTCGGGCGCCATGTAGCGGCTGATCTCCAGGGGCGAGACGATGTCCAGGTCGAACTCGGACAACCGCGCCGAACCGAACCCGCTGATCACCAGATCCAGCGGCGTGCGGGCCCGTACCAGCAGGCTGGCCGGGCGCAGGTCGCGGTGGCGCAGCCCGGCTTCGTTGAACGCATGCAGCGCCTGCCCCAGTTCGCTGACGATATGGCGGACCGCATCGCGGTCGCCGATCACGCTGCCCAGCTCGGCCAGGGTGCCACCGGTGAGCATTTCCACGACTTCAAAGGCCCGGTCATCCCAGCGCCCGGTGGCGATGATCTCCGGCACGTGCGCGCGGGGCAGGCGGCGGATCACATCGTAGATGGCCGGGTCGGGTTCGGCACCGGGGCGGTACAGGGTGAGCACGGCCTGCACCGCCGTGGCGGTGTGTTCGGCCTGGTAGCGGTCACGCACGCCGTCGGTGCTGCTGATCTGGCGCAGCAGGCGCCAGCCATCGATGACCGTTTCGCTGCTGTCGGCGGCCGGGGGCGGCAGCTCTGCCGCCGCCGTCGCGTCCGCTGCGCTGGCGCCACAGTGCAGGCACATCAGGTCGCCGGGCGTCATCGGGTGGCCGTTGTCGCAGACCACGTCCGCTGCGGCGGCGCCGACCGTCGAGGCCTGCACCGCTGCCTGGGTGACCACACTCTGCGGCCGCCAGCCAGCGGGGTGGATCGGCTCGCCGGCCAGATCCCAGCCGCACGCGTGCGCGTCAACAAGGCCTTCGCAGAACATCTCGGCCAACGCGCGTTCGGTGTGGCAATTGGGGCAAAAACGAATCATGGACTTACTCGGCTGGACGACGCGATGAAGTGTGTGCGCTGGTCTGCACCTGGTGGCCCTGCGCGCGCAGCAGCTCGCGCAGGCGCAGCAGGTCGCCGCGGCGGGGGATGCCGGCCATCCAGACGGTGCCGGTGGCGTCGAACATCAGGTCAAGTGCCTTGTCGGCCGGCGTGCTGGTGCGCGCCAGGCCGGCCAGGCGCGACCGACCGAGCGCGGTGAGCAGGGTGAGGCGTTGGTTGTCGCTGCCACGCAGCGCCAGCGACTGGGCTGCATGTTCAAGGTAGGGGTCGCTGATCACCGCGTCGATCAGGTCGCGCGCCTGGTCGAGCATGGGCTGCAGCGTTTCCAGCGGGTGCCCGCTGTACACCAGGATGTCCGCGGCGGTGCGTTGGCGCAGCCCCACCAGCATCTGCAGCAGCGCATCGAACTGGTCGAACGGCTCGCCGCCGGAAATCGTGATGCCGTCGGCTTGGTGCAGCCACGGCGCCACCTGCTCGAGCAGCGTGGCCACGTCGACGACCGTGCGCCCCGGCCCCCAGGTGTCGGCCGAAATGCAGCCGCTGCAGCGGATGCTGCAGCCCTGGAACCAGATGCCCAGGCGCTGCCCCGGCCCCAGCGTGGTCACCGGGAAATGCACGCGTGACAACTGCAGTGGACGGTTCAACCGCGCGCCAGGTCGAGGACGTTGGCGTCCACCGCAACGATGGTGAACTGCTGGCCGGGCTGCGCGTCCTGGTCGAACAGGGCACGCGCCAGCGGGTTGAGCAGGTGCGCCTCGAGCTGGTTGCGGATGCCGCGCCCGCCGTTGGACAGGTCCTTCAGGCAGAGCGACCGCAACGCATCGCGGGCCGACGCGGCCAGGGTCACGTGCAACTGCTGGGCCTGCAGGTCGGCCAGGGTTGCGTCGACCATCTGGTCGAAGATCTGCACGGCGACCTCCTCGCGGATGAAATCGAACACGATGATGTTCTCGCCGATCCGGTTGAGGATCTCCGGCCGGTTCAGGACCAGCTTGAAGTGCCGGTCGATTTCGTCGTGCACCTTGCTCTGCACCTGCTCGAAGGGCTCGCCGGGCAACACGTTCGCTACGCGCTCGCCATGCTCGCCCTGGCGGTAGATGCCCAGGTTGGAGGTGAACACGATCAGCGCTTCGGAGAAATACACGCGGTCGCCACGCCCGGACGTGAGCACGCCGTCGTCGAGGATCTGCAGGAACTTGTCGAGGATGCGCGGATGGGCCTTCTCGATCTCATCGAACAGGACCACGCTGAACGGTTTCTCGCGGATGGCGTTGGTCAGTTCGCCGCCCACGTCGTAGCCGACGTAGCCGGGCGGGGCGCCGATCAGCCGCTGGTCGGCATGCTCGGCGCTGAACTCGGACATGTCGAACCGGATGTAGGCGCTTTCGTCGCCGAACAGCAGGCTGGTGACGGTTTTGGCCAGCTCGGTCTTGCCCACGCCGGTCGGGCCGGCCAGGAATGCCACGCCGCGCGGCCGGTTGCCCTTGCGGCTTGCACCCACGCCGGTCATGGCGCGCTTGACGATGTCCAGCATGTGGGTCACCGCATGGTGCTGGCCCTTGACCCGCTGGTGGACGAACGCATCGCCCAGGCGGATGCGCTGCCGGTCGATGCGCAGCCACGGGTCTTCGGTGACGCCGACCTTGTAGCGGCGCACGGCGTCGCCGATCTGGTCCACCGCCACGCCTTCGACCCGGGCCAGCTGGGCGATGGCACTGAGGTCCAGCAACAGCAGCCCCTCGGTGCTCTGCACGAAGGCGTCCACCGCCTGCGCGGTAGCCTCGGCGCTGGCGTCCTGGGCACCGGCCAGTCCCTTGAGCAGGGCCGGGGCCAGTGCGCGCCGGGTGAGCTGGTCCGGCTTGGCCACCGGAACGTGGCGGATGCGCGGGTTGCCGACCAGCAGCCAGTCGGGCAGGTCACCTTCCTTCTCCACCACCCAGAGCACCGTGTTGAAGAACGGCTTGCGCTGCACGCCGCCCGGTCGGCTGCGTGCCTGGTGGGAGAGCACCAGGGCCTGGGTGAACAGCTGGTGTTCGGCCGCGCTGAGGGCATCGCTGCGCACTGCCAGGCGCGAGGCGAAATCGATGATCAATGCCACCGGCTCGCCCTGGCGGACGACCAACCGTTGGAGCGTGGCACTGAGCAGGTCGATACCGGCAGGCGCGGCCCCGTCCACTGGGGTCAGTCCCAGCGATTGCAGCAGGGCGATGCCGCTGGCGGGATCGGTGCCGGGGCGTTCCAGGGCGCGGAAACCGGCCAACGGGTCCCAGCCCAGCACCTGCGCGTAGCCTTGATCGAGCAGGGTGTTGCACAGGGTCTGGTTGAAGCTCTGCGCGGTTACCGTGCCCGGCGCCACTTCGGCTGCCTGCAGGTCGCGGATGTTCCCGGAGAGCACGAACTGGCTCTTCAAGGGAAGGAAACGAACAAGATCGCGCTGCCAGCGCGGACCTTCAAACACATTCTTCCCTGACATCCTGCTGCCTGTTGTTCCCATGATATGGGCAGGGTATTGCGCGCAGCCGTCAATTTCCAGCGCGTGCCGCTAGCCCGCCGCCGCGCCCGGCCGTGCCTGCGCCTTCCATCCGGCGGCCATCTCCACCCGTGGGCGCGGGTGGTCGTGCAGCTGCATGAAGCGTTCCGGGTCCACCGGGCGCCCCAGCAGGTAGCCCTGCAGGTAGTCGCAGCCCAGCCGCTCCAGGTACGCACGCTGGCCGGTGGTTTCCACGCCTTCGGCCACGATGTCCATGTCCAGCGCGTGGCCCAGCGCGACGATCGCCGACACAATCACCACGTCTTCCGAGCTGGTCTCCAGGTCGCGCACGAAGGCGTGGTCGATCTTGATCTCGGTGGCGGGCAGGCGCTTGAGATACAACAGGCTCGAATAGCCGGTGCCGAAGTCGTCGATGGAAATGCCCACGCCCAGGCTGGCCATGCCCTGCAACAGGGTGAGGCTGGCCTCGGTGTCGCGCATGACGGTGCTTTCGGTGATCTCCAGCACCAGCCGCCGCGGCTCCAGCCGATGGGTACGAAGCGCGTCGCGCACCTCCTGCAGCAGGTGCGGCGAGCTGAACTGGATCGGCGACAGGTTCACCGACACCGTCCAGCTTTCGTGACCGGCGTCCTGCCACTGGCGCAGCTGGCGGCAGGCCTCGCCCAGCGCCCAGCGCCCGATCTCGTTGATGACGCCGCTGCGCTCGGCCAGCCGGATGAACCGGTCCGGTGGAATCAGGCCCTGCTGCGGGTGGCGCCAGCGGATCAAGGCCTCGGCGCCACTGACCCCCTGGCCGGCCACCCGGATCTTGGGCTGGTAGTGCAGGAACAGCTGGTCGGTGCCGATCGCCCGGCGCAGGTCGGCCAGCAGCTGGAATTGTTGCTCGGCGCTGTCGTTCATCCAGTCGGAGAACACCGCGTAGGCGTTGCGGCCGGCTTCCTTGGCCTGGTACATCGCCGCGTCGGCAAAGCCCATCAACTGGCGCTCGCTGGCGGCGTGGTCCGGGCAGATCGCGATGCCGATGCTGGCGGTGACCTGCAGTTCGTGGTCGGGCAGCAGCGGGCCGCCGCCGACCGCCTGCAGGATGCGGCTGGCCAGCGTGGCGATGTCTTCGTCGTTGTCGATCCGCACCACCAGCACGAATTCGTCGCCGCCCAGCCGTGCCAGCACGTCCGAAGGGCGCAGTAGCTGGCGGGTGCGCTCGGCCACGGCCACCAGCAGCGCGTCGCCGGTCTGGTGGCCGTAGGCGTCGTTGACCTGCTTGAACCCGTCCAGGTCCATGAACATCACCGCGAAGCGGCTGCCGCGCTGCTCGGCCTCGGCCAGGGCCTGCTCGATGCGTTGTTGCAGCAGCAGCCGGTTCGGCAGGCGGGTCAGGGGATCATGCAGGGCGGCCTGGGTGAGTTCGGCCTGGGCGACGTCCAGCGAACTGCGCAGCGTGTCGTTGCGCAGCCGCAGCAGCTGCGCCTGCATGCGCTGGTCCAGCCAGGACACGATCAGCACCACGGCCAGGATCGCCGTGGTGAGCACCAGCACCAGTGCGGCCAGCCACTGCGCCTGCAGGCCATCGCCGGCGGCCGCGCCGCAGATGCTGTCGGCCGGGAAGCGTGCGGCGGCCATGCCGGTGTAGTGCATGCCGACGATGGCGCTGCCCAGCAGCACGGCCGGCATCAGCCGGTGGCGCATGCGGCGCTGGCTGTGGCGCAGCCGGAAGGCAACGAACAGCGCGGTCCACGAGGCCGCCAGTGCGATCAGCAGCGACGCGGTGACCCAGCCGGGGTGGTAATCGATGCCGGGCTGCATGCGCATCGCCGCCATGCCCAGGTAGTGCATCGAGGCGATGCCGCTGCCCATCAGCAGGGCGCCCAGCGCCAGTCGCGAGTGCGGCAGGGTGGGGCGCGACACCAGCCACAAAGCGAAGATCGAGGAGGCCATCGCGGCCAGCAGCGACACCGCGGTCCAGCCCAGGTCGTAGCCCAGTGGAATGGGCAGGCGGAAGGCGAGCATGCCGATGAAGTGCATCGACCAGATGCCCAGCCCCATCGCGCAGCCACCGCCGAACAGCCACAAGGTGCTCAACCGCGCGCTGGGCGCGGTGGTGATCCGATTTGCCATGTCCAGCGCGGTGAACGACGCGAGCATGGCGACCAGCAGCGAAACCACGACCAACCACGGTGTGTAGCTGCCGTCGAGCATCGATGACTCTCCTTGGTCCGCGCATCTGCAATGGCGTTGGGCATGCAGGCCGCACGTGCCTTTCCCCGGCGTGTGCGGCTCCCGGCCCCGGACTGCGGGCGGTGACTACAGCCTACCGCCAACGATGGGGGGGATAGCAAGTGTCCGCGCACACTTTTTCGTGAGGACGGAGTGAATCAGCGGGTCACGCCATCGGCGGCCTGGAAGGCAGCATCGAACAGGCGTTGCACGGGCGGCCCCATTTCGCCGGCCAGGACGGTCAGCAGGAACAGGCCCAGCAGCAGGGCCACCGGCAGGCCCAGCTGGATGGGATTCAACGCGGGCGCGGCGCGGGCCAGCACGCCGAAGGCCAGGTTGATCGCCAGCATCGCCACGGTGAGCGGCAGCGCCAGACCAAGCGCACCGCGGAACACCTGCAGGGCAAAGGTCGGTGCGGCGCTGAGGAAGGTGTCGATGTTGGGCAGCGCGGCGCCGATCGGGACCGCCTTGTAACTGTCCATCAGCAGCGAGATCAAGGCCAGGTGGCCGTTGGTGCTGAAGAACAGCAGGCCGAACAGCAGGTAGAACCACTGGCCGATGACGCCGGAACTGCCGCCGCGCAGCGGGTCGCTCATCTGTGCGAAGGCCAGGCCCGTGCCTTGGGCGACCAGCTCGCCAGCCATGGCGCCGGCTTCGAACACCAGCCGCAGCAGGAAGCCGATCGAGACGCCGATAGCCAGCTCGCGGGCGATGCTCAACACAGTGGCGGCGTCGAACCCGGTCCACTGGGGCACCGGCGGCAGCAGCGGCGACAGCGCCACGGCCAGCGCACCGGCCAGCACCACGCGCACCCGCGACGGCACCGCGCGGGTGCCGATCAAGGGCATCGCCATCAGCATGGCGCCGATGCGCAGCATGGTCCACAGGATGGTGCCGATCATGCCGAAGGCCTGCAGGCCGTCGGCAGCCATCTGGGTGGCGGAATCCATGGCCTGCTACCCGATGAGGTGCGGGATGCGCTGGAACAGCAGCGTGGTGTACTCCACCAGCTGGCCGATCAGCAGGCTGCCCAGCGCGAACAGCACCGCGGTGAGCGCCGCGGCCTTGGCCACGAAGGCGATGGTGGGCTCGTTGAGCTGGGTGGCGGCCTGCACCACGCCCACCACCACGCCGACGATCAACACGGTGAGCAGCAGCGGGCCGGCCACCCACAGCACCACGATCAGGCCGCCACGCAGTTCGGTCAACGCAAGTTCGGGCGTCATGTCACTGCACCGCGTTGAAGCTGGCGGCCAGGGTGCCGACCACCAGGACCCAGCCGTCGACCAGCACGAACAGCAGGATCTTGAACGGTGCCGACACCAGCATCGGCGACAGCATCATCATGCCCATCGACATCAGCACGCTGGCCACGACCAGGTCGATGATCACGAACGGGATGAAGATCAGGAAGCCGATTTCGAAGGCGGTCTTCAGTTCGCTGGTGACGAACGAGGCCACCAGCACCGGGAACGGAATCGCATCCGGACCGGAATAGGTGCCGTGCCCGGCCATGCCGGCGAAGGTCATCAGGTCGGTTTCGCGGATCTGCGCCAGCATGAAGGCGCGCAGCGGCTGGGTGGTGAGCGTCCAGGCGGTCTGGAAGTCGATCTCGCCGTTGAGGTAGGGCGCCATGCCGCTGCCCCAGGCCTTCTGCCACACCGGCAGCATCACCATCGCGGTGAGGAACAGGGCCAGGCCCAGCAGCACCTGGTTGGACGGGGTCTGGCCGGTGCCCAGCGCCTGGCGCAGCAGGCCCAGCACGATGATGATGCGGGTGAAGGCGGTCAGTACCAGCAGCATCGACGGGATCAGGGTGATCGCGGTCATCAGCAGCAGGGTCTGCAGCGGCAGGCTGACCGGCTGGCCGCCGATCTTGCCGACATTCACGTCCGGCAGCGCCGGGGTGCCAGGCAGGCCGGGGGCGGCCATCGCCAGCGCCGGCAGCGCACACAACAGCAGGAGCAGCAGCAACGGCAGGTAACGGGTCCAGGAGGCGTTCGGGCCACGCATGATCAGGGTTCCTTGCGCAGCCGCTGTTGCAGCAGCTGGGCGAAATTCGGGAGGTTCTTGAGCGTCGGGAGGTTCTTCAGGTCCGGCAGGCGCGCCGGGGCCGGCGTCGGCAGCGGTTCGGGCAGGTGGTGCAGGGTGTTGATGCCGCCGGCGGTGACGCCCAGCAGCAACTGCTCACCGTTGACCTCCACCACCACCACGCGCTCCTTGGCGCCCACGTTGAGGCTGGCCACCACGCGCATGCCTTCGGCCGGGCGGAAGCCGCTGCCGGGCATGCGCTTGAGCAGCCAGCCCAGGCCGATGATCAGCGCCAGCACCGCCAGCAGCGCCAGCACCGCACCGAACATGCTCGGTGCGGCGGCCGCGTGCTGGCCGACCTTGGCCGCCGGGGTACCGGCGGCGATGAGCAGCGATGCGATCAACGCAGTCTCCGGATCCGTTCGCTGGGGCTGACCACGTCGGTCAGGCGCACGCCGAAACGATCGTTGATGACCACCACTTCGCCATGCGCGATCAGCGTGCCGTTGACGAACACGTCCAGCGATTCGCCGGCACCGCGTTCCAGTTCCACCACCGAGCCCTGGTTGAGCTGCAGCAGGTTCCGGATCGGCAGGCGCGCGCGGCCCACTTCCAGCGACAGCGTCACCGGCACATCGAGGATGACATCCAGGTTCAGTTCGGGCCCCAGGCTGTCATCGGACTGCAGCGTGGTGAACTGTGCCGGTGCCGGTTCGTTGGTTTCGATATCGTTCATTGCGGGTCTTCCTGGATAACGGGAACGCGTGGGCGGGTGCCCGGGGGATGGGTGGCGATGATCTTCACTGCGTTGCTGCCATTGGCGACGCCGAACTCGCCGGTGAACACCGGAATGTTCTCCACGCACACCGGCACCTGCGGCTGCAGGTCGATCGGCAGGATGTCGCCGACCTTCAGCCCGGTCAGTTCGCGCAGCGTCATGCGCTTGCTGGCCAGTACGCTGGACAGGGTGACCTCGGCGATGTTGAGCTGTTCGCGCAGCATCACGCCCCAGCTGGCATCGCGGTCGTTGCGGTCGCTCTGGATGCCGGCATCGAGCAGTTCGCGGATCGGTTCGAGCATCGAGTAGGGCAGGGTGACGTGGATGTCACCGCCACCGCCATCGAGCTCGACGTGCAGGCGGCAGACCACCACGTACTCGCGCGGGGTCACGATGTTGGCGAAGTGCGGGTTGATCTCGGAGTTGATGTACTCCAGCTCCACGTCCATCACCGGGGCCCACGCTTCCTGCAGGTCGGCGAAGGTCTGCTTGAGCAGCAGGTGGATCACGCGCATTTCGGTGGCGGTGAACTCGCGGCCTTCGATGCGGGTGGGGTAGCGCCCGTCACCGCCGAAGAAGTTGTCCACGATCGCGAACACCAGCGTCGGCTCGAACACGATCAGCCCGGTGCCGCGCAGCGGCTTGAAGCGGATCAGGTTGAGGTTGGTGGGCACGTACAGCGAGTGCATGTAGTCGTTGAACTTGATCAGCTCGATGCCGCGCACCGACAGCTCGGCCGAGCGACGGATCAGGTTGAACAAGCCGATCCGCCACAGGCGCGCGAAGCGTTCGTTGACCATCTCCAGGGTCGGCATGCGCCCACGGATGATGCGGTCCTGGCTGGCAAAGTCGTAGCTGCGGGCTTCGCCGGGCGTTGCCGCGTCCACATCGGTTTCGACCGCACCCGAATCCACGCCGTGCAACAGCGCATCGATCTCGTCCTGGGAAAGCAGGTCATTCATGGTGTGCCCTTACTGGGTGACGAAGCTGGTGAACAGCAGTTCGTCGGCGCCCTTGGAGCCGGTTTCGGCCTTGAGCAGCTTCTGCACTTCGGCCAGCGAGTCGGCCTGCAGGCGTTCCTTGCCGGCGCGGTCGGCGATCTGGGTGGGCTCGACCTGCGAGAACAGCATCAGCAGCTTGGCGCGGATGGCCGGGGCGTGCAGCTTGATCGCCTCCAGCGCGGCCGGGTCGCGGGTCATCAGCTGGACTTCCACCTGCAGGTAGCGCGGGCCGTCGAAGCTGCTGTTGAGGTTGACCACGAACGGCGGCTCCAGCCCGAAGTACTGCGCCGGTGCGGGCATGGCCTTGCTGGCGGCCGGCTTGGCGGCCTTGCTGTCGTGCTGGGACGACGTGGCGAAGTACCACGCACCGCCACCGGCGGCGCCAGCGGCGAGCACGGCCACCAGGGCGGTGATCAACAACGGACTACGCGGCTTGGCAGCCTTGTCCTTGTCGGCGGATTTCTTGGTTTTGTCGGCGGCTGCGGCCACGAGGGGAAGCTCCATTGGATTGCTTCCTGGCTACATGCAAAGGCCGTGCCTGAATGCCGGGGCAGGCCGGCGTCGGGTTTCTGGCGGGGGGCGGACGGCAACGCGCTGGCGAGCGGTGACGGTAGTGCCGGCCGCTGGCCGGCTCCACGCACACCCGTCGCCCCCAGGTAGTGCCGGCCGCTGGCCGGCTCCACGCATACCCGTGATCCCCCGGTAGTGCCGGCCGCTGGCCGGCTTCACGCACACCCGGGATCCCCAAGTAGTGCCGGCCGCTGGCCGGCTCCACGCACACCCGTGATCCCCAGGTAGTGCCGGCCGCTGGCCGGCTCCACGCACACCCGTGATTTCCAGGTAGTGCCGGCCGCTGGCCGGCTCCACGCATACCCGTGATTTCCTGAGGAGCCGGCCAGCGGCCGGCACTACCGTGTGCGTGCAGGAGCCGGCCAGCGGCCGGCACTACCGGGTGCGTGCAGTGCGTAAACCGGCCCGTGGCCGGCATTTACAGGGGCTGCCTACGCGTACGCGTCAACCAACCCGCGCTGGCGCATCAACTGCGCCGGCGAGACGGTGATGTCGGCCAGCGTCGGTTCGCCGTCGCCGCCGGTCGCGCCGGGCTGCCCGTTACCGTCCTGGCCGCCCTGCGCGGTGTGCTGCTGGCCCACATCGGCGTTGCCGAGCTGGAAGCCCTGCTCGCCGAGCATCTCGCGCAGGCGGGGCAGGCTGGTTTCGAGCGCGTGGCGGACCTCGGCATGGGCGCTGCTGAAGCTGGCGTGCACCTTGTCACCGTCAATCTGCAGGCGCACTTCGATCTGGCCCAGGTCATGCGGGGTCACCCGGATCACCGCATGGCCGATCTTCTGGTCGGCCAACCAGCCGATGCGGGCGCTCATGGCATCGCCGAAGTCATCGGCGCCCACGTCCGGGGTGGCGGTCGGGCTGCCGGTGAATGCCGCCGTGACGGCACTGGTCTTCAGCTCGGCCGCGGCGTGCAGCGCGTGCAGCAGCGGGGTGGCCGGGGCATCACCGCTGTCGGCGCCGGCCAGGGCGTCGGTGACGGCCTTGAGCAGTGCCGGGTCGTCGGCCACCGTGGCATCGGCGGGCAACACCAGCGCGGCGGCCGGTTCGCTGGCGGTAGCGGCACCTGCCGCGGCGGCAGTCAACGGCAGCGCCGGGGCGGGCAGCGGGGCGGCAGTGGCCAGCAGCGGGTCGGCATCGGTCGCCGCAGGGGCGGCCGGTTGCAGCGCGGGCGGCAGGTGCGGCGGGGTGCCGGCCAGGGCCAGCCCGGCCAGGCCGAGCGGTGGCCACGGCGCGGGCTCGGTGTCGTCCGCGCTGTCCTGGGCCGCCGGTTTGGCGGCGGCGGTGCTTTCGGTAGTGCCCGCGTCGGCCGCGGCCTCGCTGGATGCGTCGCTGCCCGGGCGCTTGGGCGCATCGGCAGTGGCGGGGGTGTTCGGTTCGTTCCCGGGTTTGGCCGACCCGTCGGCAGTGCCCGCGTTGCCGGCCTTGCCGGCGAGGCGTGCGGGCGCCTTGGCGGTGCTGGCGCCGTCGCCGTTGAGCAGGGCGTCAAAGTCCCGGCGGGTATCGCCGGACGACGCGTCGCTGCGCGGGGATGTACCGGTGGCCTTGGCAGCGCCCGTGGACGCAGTGCCCTGAAGTGCGGGAGGCATCACGGCGTGCCTCCGGTGTCGGTGTCTTCGCGCTGCGCCTGGCGGCTGCGGCGCGCGCCGAGGTCGTCCATCTCGCGCTGGTCGCGACGGTCGGTGACCACCTTCTCCTGTGCGCGGTAGCTGGCGGCCAGCTGTTCAAGCACCGCCTTGTCGCGGCTGGCCAAGATCAGGCGGGCGCGTTCGGCCTCGACCTTTTCCCGGTTGTGGTCCACGGTCTGGCGCTGCTGCGCCACCGCACTGTCCAGGCGGTCCAGGAATGCGCGCCGGTTGAGCAGCTGGGCCGGGCTGGTGGCCGCCATCTGCGCGTTGGCGTACTCGTCGGCGTAACGGCGCAGCTCGTCCAGGCGCGACAGGTGGGTGTCGAGCGTGCGCTGGCGTTCGGCCAGGTCACGGGCAACCTCGTCTTCGTGGTCCTGGGCCCGCTTGAGCAGGGGATCGAAACGCTTGGACTGGATCATGGCTTAGCTCTCAGGTTCCACCAGGCGCTTGAGTGCGGCCTGGCTGTGCGGCAGGTCGGCGGCCTTGCCGACGTCCTGGCCGAGGAATTCGGCGATGTCCGACCAGCGCTCCAGCGCTTCGTCGGTGGCCGGATCGTTACCGCGCTGGTAGGCGCCGATCGCGATCAGGTCGCGGTTGGACGAGTACGCCGAGACCAGGCGCTTGAGCTTGCGGATGCGCAGGCGCCAGGGTTCGTCGGCAATTTCGGTGACCACGCGGCTGACCGACGATTCCACGTCGATGGCCGGGTACAGGCCGCTGTCGGCCACCCGGCGCGACAGCAGGATATGGCCGTCGAGAATGGCGCGGGCGGCGTCGGCGATCGGATCCTGCGGATCGTCGCCTTCGGTCAGCACGGTGTAGAAGGCGGTGATCGACCCCCGGCCCTTGGCGCCGTTGCCGGCGCGTTCCACCAGGGCCGGCAGCTTGGCAAACACCGATGGCGGGTAGCCGCGGGTGGTGGGCGGCTCGCCCACCGACAGGCCGATCTCACGCTGGGCCTGCGCGAAGCGGGTCAGCGAGTCCATCAGCAGCAGTACGTTCAGGCCCTGGTCGCGGAACCATTCGGCAATGGCGGTGGCGCGGTAGGCGCCGTGCAGGCGGGCCAGCGGCGGGCGGTCGGCCGGGCTGGCCACTACCACGGCGCGGCGCAGGCCTTCTTCGCCGAGGGTGCTTTCAACGAAATCGCGCACTTCGCGGCCACGTTCACCGATCAGGCCCACCACGATCACGTCGGCGGCGGTGTAGCGGGTCATCATGCCGAGCAGGGTGGATTTACCCACGCCCGAACCGGCAAACAGGCCGACACGCTGGCCACGGCCGATCGGCAGCAGCGCGTTGATCGCGCGCACGCCCACGTCCAGCGGCTGGGTGATCGGCTCGCGGGCAAGCGGGTTGATCGACACCCCGGCCATGCTCACGGTGCCTTCGGCGCGGATCGGGCCTTTGCCGTCCAGCGGCACGCCATCGCTGTCGATGACCCGGCCGAGCAGGCCTTCGCCCACTTCCACGCCGCCGCGGCCCAGGACCGGCACCACCCGCGCGTTGGGCAGCAGGCCATGCAGTTCGGCGCTGGGCATCAGGTAGGTGCGCTCGCCGGCAAAGCCGACCACTTCGGCATCCACCCAGCCGCCGTCGGCGACTTCCACCTTGCAGCTGGCGCCCATCGGCGATTCGCAGCCGACCGCTTCCAATGTAAGCCCGACCGCACGGCGCAGCACGCCTTCGCGGATCAGGCCGCGGCCGTGGTTGCCGTCGGGCTGGATGCTGTCCAGGCGCGCGGCCAGGCGCAGGTTGCGCGCGGGCGCCCACTCGGCGGCCGGGACGGGCAGGGGTTCGGTGTTCATGCACTGGCTCCGGATTTGCGCAGCACCGCATCCAGCGCGCCACGCAGGCGGGCTTCCAGGGTGCCGTCGATGCGCACCGCTTCGGCGTGCACGCGCAGGTCGCCGCGGCTCAGGCTGACGTCGGGGGTGAGGCGCTGGGTGGGCGACAGCTGCAGCAGCGGGGTGAGCGCGGCGATGTCGTCAGGGTGCAGGCGCACCTCAACCTCGCGGTTGGCGCCGCCGACCGCGTCGACGGCCTCGCCCACCAGCTGCGCGAGCAGCGCCGGGTCGGCCTGGTACGCACGGCCGACCAGAGTGCCGGCGATGCGGACGGCCAGTTCGCCCAGCGCGGCCACCACTTCATTCTCCAGACGCACCAGCGGCCGGCTGAAGTTGTCCAGGATGCCTTCGATCTGCGCGACCAGGCGGCGCACCTCGGCCTGGCCCTGGGCCTGGCCGTCGGCATGGCCGCGGTCGAAGCCGTCTTTTTCGGCGGCGTCCTGGATCTGCTGGATTTCCTCCAGCGTGGGCAGCTGCAGCAGCGGTTCCGGTTCGTGCTCCGGATCCGGTTCGGTGAGCTCGAAACTCTCCTCCACCGGTGCCGGTTCGGGCACCGCCAGCAGGTCCGGGGCAAGCCAGCGCACGGCGTTGTTCACAGCATCGCCTCCGCGTTGCCGCCAATGGTGACGGTGCCTTCATCGGCCATGCGCTTGACGATGGCCAGGATCTCGCGCTGCGCCACTTCCACGTCGGACAGGCGCACCGGACCGCGTGCTTCCATGTCTTCGAGCAGGATCTCGGCGGCGCGCTGGGACATGTTGCGGGTGATCTTGTCGCGCACCTTGATGTCGGCGCCGCGCAGGGCCAGGCCCAGGCGCTCGCCGCTGACTTCGCGCAGCACCAGCTGCAGTTCGCGGTCGTCCAGGTCCACCAGGTCGTCGAACACGAACATCAGGTCCTGGATGCGCCCGCTCAGCGGGGCATCGATGCGGGCGATCTCGCCCAGGATCGCCTGGTCCTGGCCGCTGTCCATGAAGTTCAGGATGTTGGCCGCGCACTGCACGCCGCCGATGTTGGACGACTTCAGGTTCTGGTTGCCGGCGAACTGGCGCTCCATGATTTCGTTGAGCTCGTTCAGCGCGTTCGGCGGAATGCCGTCCAGGGTGGCGATGCGCAGCAGCACGTCCACCCGGGTACGTTCGGGCAGCAGCTTGAGCGCGTCGGCGGCCTGGTCGGTTTCCAGGTGGGCCATCACGATGGCGATGATCTGCGGATGCTCGTTGCGGACCAGGTCGGCCACCGCACGCGGGTCCATCCACTTCAGCGCGTCCAGGCCGGTGGTGTTGCGACCGAGCAGGATGCGGTCGATCAGGTTGCCGGCCTTCTCGCTGCCCAGCGCCTGCACCAGCATGTTGCGGATGTAGTCGTCCGAGCCCACGCCCAGCGAGGTCTTGGAGCCCAGTTCGGAACTGAACTGGTCCATCACCCCTTCCACCTGGGCACGGGTGATGTCGGTCATGGTGGCCATGGCGATGCCGATCTTCTGCACCTCCTTGGGTTCCATGTGGCGCAGCACTTCGGCCGCGTCCAGTTCACCCAGCGACAGCAGCAGGACGGCGGCGCGTTGTACGCCGCTCAGCGGCGCAGTGGTGGCGTCAGTCATTGGCCACCCAGCCCTTGACCACCTGGGCCACGCGCTTGGAATCGGTCTTTACAGCTTCACGCGCCATGCGCAGTCGTTCCTCGTAGGAGTCCACCGGCAATGCCAGGGTTTCATGTCCGGCCGCGTTCAGGCGTTCGCTGCCCAGCGCGGGCAGGCCTTCGCCATCGTCGACCAGCTGTACGTCGGCACTGTGCGGTTCCAGTGCCTCGTCGCTGTCTTTCTTGTTCTGGCCGGTGATCGAGCGCAGCGCCGGGCGCAGCACGCCGAACACCAGCGCCAGCACCACGATCGCGCCGAGCAGCAGACGCAATGCGTCCTGCACCTGCGGCAGCTCCCACCACTTGGGCCCTTCGACCGGGGTGACTTCACGCACGAACGGGGCATTCATCACCGACACCGTGTCGCCTCGTTCGGCATCGAAGCCGACCGCCTGCTTGACCAGGGCTTCGACGCGGGTCAGTTCGGCCGCCGACAGTGCCTGCTCGGTGGTCTTGCCGTTGGCGCCGGCACGCGGCACGTTGTCCACCAGCACCGCCACCGACACGCGCTTGATGCGGCCCGCCGGCTGGCGGGTGTGCTGCAGGGTACGGTCCAGCTCGTAGTTGCGGGTGGCGTTCTTCGAGGTTTCGGTCGGGGCGGCGGCGGTGGCCGGCGCGGCGGCCGGGCCGGGCGGGGTGTTGCTGGCTGCACCGGGCACGCCCTGCGGGCCGGGCACGTTGCTGCTGTTCTCGCTCATCTGCTCGCTGCGCAGCTTCTGCGGCTCGCCGTTGTACAGCTCACGGGCTTCCTCGATGACCGAGAAGTCCATGTCCACGCTGGTTTCCGGATTGACCCGGCCCGGGCCGGTCATCGGTTCCAGCAGTTCGCGGATGCGCTGGTTGAACGAAGTTTCCTGGCGGCGCACCTGTTCGAACTGCGCGGCGTTCATCGCCGCATCGCTGTTGGGATCGGACACGCTCAGCATGCGCCCGCTCTGGTCGACCACGGTCACGCGCTCGGGGGCCAGGTCGGGAATGCTGGCGGCCACCATGTGCACGATGGCATCGATCTGGCCGCGTTCCAGCTGCTGGCCACCGCGCAGTTCCAGCACCACCGAGGCACTGGCCACGTCACGCTGGCGGGTGAAGGCGCTGGGCTTGGGAATGGCCAGGTGCACGCGCGAATCGCGCACCGGGCGCAGCGTGTTGATGGTGCGCGACAGCTCGGTTTCCAGCGAATGCTGGTAGCGGGCGTTTTCCATGAACTGGCTGACGCCGAAGCCCGGATCACGCTCCATCAGCTCGAAGCCGAGCCTGCCGCTGTCGGTCAGGCCCGAGCCGGCCAGCTTCAGGCGGGCGTCGTGCAGGTTCTTTTCCGGCACGGTGATGCCACCGGTGGCCGGGTCCAGTTCGAACGGAATCTGCGCGGTGCGCAGCAGGTCGGTGGCTTCGGCGGTGGCCTTCTGGTCCAGGCCGGTGTACAGCGGCACCATGCCCGGCTTCTGCGACCAGAAGAACACGAACAGACCTGCCGCCACGGCCACGGCGATCATCGCCATCAGTCCGAGCCGACGGGTGATCTGCAGGCTTTGCAGCCGGTCGAACCACTGCCCAGCCTTTTCGGTGTTCAGCGATTCTTTGGAGAGCGACAGGGCCATGCGTTTCTATCCTTACAGCGGCATGTTCATCACGTCCTGGTAAGCCTGGACGAGACGGTTACGGACTTCCACGGTGGCGCGGAAGGCGATCTGGGACTGCTGCGAGGCGACCATTACCTTGGCAAGGTCGGCACCGGGTTCACCCAGTTCGAAGGCCTTGGCCAATGCGCCGGACTTCTGCTGGGCATCGTTGACGCCGGCAATGGCGCCGCGCAGGGTTTCGGTGAAGCTCGGACCCTGCACTTCCTGGGGGGAGACAAGGCCCTGGATGGCATTGTTCTTCGGCGCCTCCGTCAGCGGGCTGACGGCGGACTGCCCCATCTGGGTCTGGAAGGAGCGGATCTGGGAAAGGACGGAGGTGACGGAGTGCGACATCTGGAACGTTCCGAAGCTGGGATGGGGTTTCGGGTGAATACGTTGCAAGTGGCGTGCCGAAACCGTTTACCGGTTCAGTTTTGTTGGTGGCACAAGGGCTTGCGCCTTCACGCGGCGAGGGCGGGTGGGGCGGCCGGTCGCGTTGCGCGACGGAATGTTGCTGCGGCGGTTTGACGCGGCGCGCGTGTCGGGGCGCCGGCGTCGGAAAACCGGCGGGGTGTTGTGCAGCCACCCATGGGGTGGCTCTACCGGGTGGGGTATGGGTTGTGCAGCCACCCATGGGGTGGCTCTACCGGGCGGTGTGCCTGCTGTGCGGCCACCCATTGGGCGGTATCGGGGGTAGAGCCACCCCATGGGTGGCTGCTCTTCTGTGGCTGCTCTTCTAGGGCGTCAGCGTCCAGCGGCCGCTGTTCTGGCGGCGGGCCGGGGCGATCGGGCCGGTGTGCTGGGTAAAGACGAACATGCCCTCGCTGTCGGTCAGGCAGGTGAGCAGCAGGGTGTAGGCGGCGGTGCCGCCCGGGAAGGCTTCGCGCATCCGGATTTCACCGAGGTGCGGGGCATGGCGCTGGTATCGGTAGCTACCCTGCACGCGCACCGGGGTGCCAAGGATGTCGAGCACGTACTGGTTGGCCGCGAAGTTCACCTGCACCATTCGCCCAGCGTTGGGGTTGTCGGGGCGATAGAGCGGATCGCTGATATTGATGAACTGGCGCGCGTCGAGCGTGGTCGGCAGGGTGCAGGCCGGGGTGGCCAGGGAGGTGGTGGGCAGCAGGGCCAGGAAGAGCAGCACGGGGAACAGGCGCATCGGAAGACCTCCACGGGGATGTGCCTTTGATGCTAGTCAGTGCATGGCGCGTGTCTGTAGGAAACGTTGCAATCTGTCTGCCGGCCGTTGCCGCGAACGCCACAACGACAAAGCCCGGGACAGGCCCGGGCTTCTGCGTCACTCCAACGTGCGGTCGGCTCAACCGGCCAGTTCAGCCTGGTCGCGCTCGATGCCGTACTTGCGCAGCTTTTCCACCAGCGTGGTGCGGCGCAGGCCAAGCAGCTGGGCGGCGTGGGCGACTACGCCCTGGGTGCGTTCCAGTGCTTCGTTGATCAGGTTCAACTCGATGTTGGCCATGTGGTTGCGCAGGTCCAGGCCGGCGTCGGGCAGGGCCGGGGCGCGGGCGGCCGGACCGGCGTCCGCGGCGGCACCGGTGCCCGGCGTCGGCACGTGGAAGGAAAAGCTGCGCAGGTCCAGACGCTCGTCGGCCACCGGCGCCGGGGCCACCACGGGTGCCGGTACGCTGGCGCTGAAATCACCGCGATAGCGCGCCGGCAGGTCCTGCACGCGCACGGTGCCGCCGGGGTGCAGCACGGCAAGGCGTTCGACCAGGTTGGTCAGTTCGCGCACGTTGCCGGGCCACTCGTAGCTGGCCAGCGCCTGCAGGGCTTCGGCGCTGAAGCGCACTTCGCCGCGACCGGTGCGCGCCAGCTGCGCGGCAATGGTGGTCACCAGCGCCGGCAGGTCTTCGCTGCGCTCGCGCAGCGCCGGCACGTCGATCGGGAACACGTTGAGGCGGTAGAACAGATCCTCGCGGAACTTGCCGTCGGCAATGCGCGATTCCAGGTCGCGGTGGGTAGCGGCAATCACGCGCACGTTGCAGCGGATCGTCTGGTTGCCACCCACGCGCTCGAAGCTGCGCTCCTGCAGCACGCGCAGCAGCTTGACCTGCATCGGCAGGCTCATGTCGCCGATTTCATCCAGCAGCAAGGTGCCGCCTTCGGCCATTTCGAAGCGACCCTTGCGGGCGCTCAGTGCACCGGTGAAGGCACCCTTTTCGTGACCGAACAGCTCGCTCTCCAGCAGCTCGGCCGGGATCGCACCGCAGTTGATCGCCACGAACGGGCCATCACGGCGCGGCGAGCGCTGGTGGATCGAGCGCGATACCACTTCCTTGCCGGTGCCCGATTCGCCCAGCACCAGTACGGTGGTGTCGAACGCGGCCACCTGTTCGATCATCAGGCGCAGGGCGCTTACCGCCGCACCTTCGCCGGTGGGACCCTGTTCCTGCACGGCACCGGCCTGGTGCTCGGCATCCAGCCGCTTCAGGCTGGCGCGGCGCAGCAGGGCTTCCATCTGGGCGTGGCGCAGCGGCGCTTCCAGCGGCCACACGTTGGCTTCATGCAGGCCATGCTGCTGGGCGAAGCGCGGGGCGTCGCCGTCGATCAGCATCACCGGCGGCGGCAGGGCGCCCTGGCCGGCCCAGGCAAACAGCGCATCGCTGCGCGCGCCGGCTTCCAGGCCGCCGATGATCACGGCCATCCAGTCGGTGGAGCGCTGGCGGGTGATGTCGAAATCGGCCGCGTCGGCCACCCAGCGCGGGTTGAAGTCCATGAATTCGAGCAGGGCGACGGTGCGCTCGGCACGCACCGCGTCGCTGTCCAGTACCAGGATGCGCGACTCACTCATGATCCATTCCCCTTCAGACCTTCCAGGATCGGCATGACCTCCTGGATGTAGGACAGCTTGCTGACGAAGTTGTCGGCGCCAGCGCGCAGGGCGTGCTCGCGGTGCTCGACGTCGTCGAAGTGGCTGGCGATGACGATGTACGGGGCGTCGTCCTGCGACTTGATCAGGCGGGTGGCCTGCAGGCCGCCCATTTCGGGCATCGCCAGATCCATCAGCACCACTTGCGGGCGCAGCGTTTCCGAGCGTTCGATGGCTTCCAGGCCGTTGGCGGCGCTGCCGATCACGTCCAGCCAGTCGACCTTGCGGAAGTGGCGCATGGCGGCGTTGATGAAGCCCTCGTGGTCGTCGACCAGCAGGACGGTGAGCTTGTTCATGTCTTCCATTTCCTTCAGCCCACCCGGGCCAGTTGCGGGGTCCTGGCATTGATCCGGCGGCGTTCACGCGCCGGGGCGATGTCCAGTTGTTCGCGGTATTTTGCAACGGTACGGCGGGCGATGTTCACCCCCTGGCGCGACAGCAGGCCGGCGATGGCCTCATCGGCCAGCGGCCGGCCGGCCGGTTCGGCGTCGATCAGGCGGCGCACCATGGCCTTGACGGCCTGGCCGGAGACGCTGGCGCCTTCCAGCCGCACGGCGAAGAAGTGCTTCAGCTCCAGGGTGCCGCGCGGCGTCTGCAGGTACTTGCCGGTGGTGATGCGCGACACGGTCGATTCGTGCATGCCGATCGCATCGGCCACTTCTTTCAGGGTCAGCGGCGCCATGGCCTCTTCACCGCGGGTAAGGAAGCCGGCCTGGCGCTCGATGATCACCCGGGTGGTGCGCAGCAGGGTGTCATAGCGCATCGACAGGCCGCGGGTGAGCCAGCGCGCTTCCTGCAGCATGTCGCGCAGCGGCTGGGCCGCCTCGCCGGCATCGGCCAGCGCATGCTCGTAGCTGGGGTTGATGCTCAGGCGACGGCTGGTGGCCGGGTTCAACGCCACGCGCCACTGGTTGTCGGCGTGCCAGGCGATGACGTCGGGGATGACCACGCCGTTGTCGTCCGGGCGCAGGCTGTCGCCCGGGCGCGGCTGCAGCGACAGGATCAGCCGAACGGCTTCATGGATGTCGGCCACTTCGGCATCAAGCTGGCGGGCCAGGGCGATGTAGTCGTGCGCGGCCAGGCTTTCCAGCCCCTCGTCGAGCACGCGCTGGGCCAGGTGGCGGGCCGGGACGCGGCCGGGCAGGGCGCGCAGCTGCACGCTCAGGCATTCATGCAGGTCGCAGGCGGCCAGGCCGGCCGGGTCGCCGTGCAGGATCTGCTGGCGGACCGCTTCGACGCCGGCGGCGTCCACGTCGTGATGGGCGCTGGCCAGCAGCTGCAGCTGGGCCAGCGGCGCGTCCAGGTAACCGGCGTCGTCGCAGTGCTCCAGCCAGAAGCTGGCGACGGCCAGTTCGCGTGCGTCCAGCTCCAGGGTCAGGCGCTGCAGGGCGCGCAGGTGCGGGTCGCTGGATTCGTCGGCGGCAATCCGCTGCATGCGGTCATCGTCGCCGTCCTGCCAGCTGGCGCCGGGCACATCCCACATCGCACTTTCGGGCAGCTCGTCGAACGCGGCCACTTCCTGCACGGTGGTGGTGTCGCTGGTGTCGGCCGCGGGCGCTTCGGGCGCCTCTTCGATCTCCAGCAGCGGATTGGTCTCCAGGGCGCGGCGGATTTCCAGCTCCAGCTGCATGCCGTCCAGCTGCAGCAGTCGGATCGACTGCAGCAGTTGCGGCGTGAGGTGGAGCTGCTGACCCAGCTGGGTCGACATCGTCGGCTTCATGTGTGTTCCCCATCGCGCCGACTCCCCGGCGCGTTATGGAACACATCTTGCTTGTGTTATCCCGACACCGTAATCAGGGGGTTCCCTAGTGCTGTCGTCAGGTTCCTGACAGTGAGTCAGGAAAATCCCTACACAAGTGCGGAAAATTGACGCCGCCTGCGGCTGGAACCCCTGTATCTGGTGACCCGGGCGGCCCGGTGCCGTTCAAAATTCCGTCGCCACCCCGCCTGAAGGCTTCAGGCTGCCGGAGAACCGGCGCGGCTCATTCCAGTTCGTGCTGGTGGCGCGCGGCGAGCAGCAGCAGATCATTGGCGCGGCGGCAGCCCAGCGACTCCATCATGCGCGCGCGGTGGGTTTCCACGGTCTTGACGCTGATGCCGAGGTCGGCCGCGATTTCCTTGTTGCTCTCGCCGCGGCCGATCTGGCGCAGGATCTCGCGCTGGCGGGGCGACAGCGCGGCCACGCCCACCGGCTTTTCCTTGCCCAGCATGGGCGCCAGCATCTTGGCCGAGATCTGTGGGCTCAGGAACACCTGGCCGGCATGGGCGGCCAGCAGCGCCAGCTCCAGCTCCTGCGGGGCGGCATCCTTGACCACGAAGCCGACCGCGCCACGGTCCAGCGCATCGCGCACGTGCACCGCGTCGTCGTGCATGGTCATCATCACCACCCGGGTGCCGGGGGCGCGCAGCAGAATGTCGCTCAGTGCTTCAAGGCCGGTACGGCCCGGCAGCGACAGGTCCATCAGGATGACATCGGGGCTGTGCTGGATGGCCATCTGCAGCGCCTGTTCGGCATTGCTGGCATCGGCGACCACCTCGACATTGGCAAAGCCCTGGAGCAGGCGGCTGAGGCCGGCGCGGACCAGGGTGTGATCGTCGACGATGAGAACGCGCACAGGCAGGCTTGGGGGGATGTGAAGAAGACGGCCACCTTAACGGAGTGGCGGCCTACCGCCAAGCCGAACCCGTCACGGTGTGGGCTGCCGGCCGCCGGCCGGCACCCGTCAATCCCGGTCAGGGGCGTCGATCGGCCAACCGCGCCTGGGCGATCTGGCGCCGGTGCAGGCGGAACAAATGCCGTTCCAGCGCCATTTCCAGCGCATCGCTCATCGGCTCGAAGCGCAGCCAGAGGAAGTGCGCGCCGGCGCCGGTAGCCGCTTCGGCCAGCACCGCGACCGGCAGGTCGATATGGTCGGGCAGCCAGTCGCAGGGCTGCAGCCGGATCACGCCCAGGCTGCCGGCGGCCGCACCGCTGCGCGCGCCCTGTTCCAGGCGGATGCCCCGGCGCGACCAGCGCAGCGGGCGCAGGTCCAGGTCCTGGGCGCTCTGCCGCACCAGTCGGCCCAGCAGCACCATGGTCAGGTCCAGCTTGGCCTCCAGCCGCTGCATCTGCGCCGTGGATTCGCCGCGGTCGTCGTGGCCGTCGTCGCTGCGTGCATCTTCCACCAGTGCCACGCTGCGCAGCAGGGTTTCGGCACTGCCGGGGCGTATCACCGCACTGCCCAGGCGGAACTCGGCGGGCAGTGCCACCTCGCAGCTCAACGTTTCATCGAACAGCTCGCTTTCGGCCGGATGATGGATGGCCGCGGGGCGCGCGTCGTTCATGCCAGCGACTCCGCAGTGAGGTAGGCGTGCGCCGCCCGGTTGGCGTTGGCGCCGTTGCGCAGGTGGCGGCCGGCCTCGTCGCGCTGGCTCATCATCATCACCATGATGCGCTGCTGGCGGCCTTCCAGGGCACTCAGGCCGGCCACATCGTCAAGCGCACCCGGCTGGGCCAGGAACCGCCCCTGGTTGACGTGCAGCGTGTCCAGGCAGTCGCTGGCGCGCTCGTGGTCGTCGGCCAGCAGCGCGGTTTCCAGCGTGTCCAGCTCGGCGTTGAGGTCGGCCAGGGTGAGCAGGGTGGTGGCCATTACAGCGCGGCCTGTGCGGGCACGCGCTGGTCGCGCGGGATCGCGTTCCAGGCGGCGTCGATCTCGCCCAGCAGCTCCAGCGATTCGCGCAGGGCTTCGGGGTCGTTGTGCAGGTTGGCTTCGGTCAGCCGCTGCATCACATAGTCATACAGCGCCGACAGATTGCCGGCGATCTCGCCGCCGGCCTCGTGGTCGAGCGAGCCGTTGAGGTGGCCCACGATCGCGCAGACTTCGCCGATCGCCTTGCCCTTGCGGGCCTGGTCGCCGCCTTCCAGGCAGGCCTGGGCCAGGCGGACGCGTTCCAGCGCGCCGGCCAGGAGCAGGGCGACCAGCTTGTGCGGATCGGCATCGGTGATCGCGCTCTGTACGCCGACCTGCCGGTACTGCTCGGTGAATTGACGGTTCGAACCGTACATCAATCATGTCTCCTTCGTGCGGGGCCGCGTGCCTCGCGAGGTCTGCGGCACCGGGGGTGGAGCCTGCGTTGGTACTGCGTCGGTACCTGTATCGGCAGCGTGCGCGATTAACTTGAGCACGCTGCCGTATGGATCAACCGGCCAGCTGGCTGAGCTGCGCGCTCAGCGAGGAGGTGGTCTGGCTGAGCTTGCCCATCAACGTATCCAGGGCCAGGAACTGCTTCTTGTAGCGCTCTTCGACACCGGCCATGCGCACGTCCAGGGCCTTGCGGCGCTTGTCGATGTCGGTGAGGGTGGCATTGATGCTCTTGGTGCGCGAAACGAACGCGCCTTCCTTGCCCACGGTGGTGCTGGTGTAGCCGTCCACCATGGCGAACAGTTTGGCGGCCGCGCCGTCGTCACCGGTCAGGGCTTCGCGCACGGCGCCGGCCTTGTTGACCAGGGCCGCTTCGAACTTGGTGCCATCCAGCACCAGGCTGCCATCGGCATTGGGGTAGGCGCGGGTCTGCAGCCCCAGCGTCTTGGGGTCCAGGCCGGCTGCGGCCAGGTCCTTGAGCACGCCGCCCATCATTGCGCGCAGCTGGCTGGACGCGCCACGCATCTGCGCATCGCCGGTCAGCGACGACGGCTCCTTGTTCTCGATGTCGTACTTGGTGGCGGTGTTGATCGCGCTGATCGCGCCGTTGTAGGCGGTCACGAAGTCCTGCATGACCTTGCGTGCGGCGGCCACGTCGGTGCTGACGGTGACGGTGCTCTTGCCCTTGGCCTTCAGGTTCAGGGTCAGGCCGGGCACCACGTCGGTGACGGTGTTCTCGCTGGCCACCACTTCCACGCCATCGATGGTCAGCTTGGCATCGGCCGCCGGGGTGCGCTCGGACATGCTGGCCGCCAGGGCGGTCAGGTCGGCGTTGCCGGCGCCCGCGCTGAGCTTGATGGCGTTGGCGGTGCCGGCCTTTTCCTGCGAGATCGACAGGAACTGGTTGTCGCCCGAGGCGATCAGGGTGGACTGCACGCCCAGGCTGCGGCCGGCCTTCTCGATCTTGGTGCGGATCGAGGAGAGGGTGTCATCGGCCTCGACCTGGATTTCCAACGTCTTTTTCTTGTCGCCCACGCCAACGTCCAGCGTCAGGGTTCCGGCGCCGAAGGTCTTGGTCTTGGGCACCGAGGTGTCGGCGATCCACTTGTTGGCCGTGGCCAGCTGGGTGACGTCGATCTCGTGGCTGCCGGTTGCCGCGGCGTTGGTGCTGCTGACGGTCAGGATCTCCTCGGTGCCGGCCTTGGTCGCACTGACCAGGCGGGCATCGAACGCGGTGGAGGCCTTGAGCGCCTTGAGCGAGGTGGTCAGCAGGTCGAACGCGGACTTGACCGTGCCCACCGCCGACAGCTGCATCTTGGCCTTGGACTGCTGCAGGTTGAGTGCGTTGTCCGCCGGCTTGCGGTCGGCCGCGACCAGGCTGGCCACCATGCCGGAAATATCCAGTCCGGAACCGATGCCACCATAACCAAAGTCAGCCACGTTGTTTCTCCTGTCTGTGAGCCGCCGCGGGGGTGCCGCGTGGCCGTGCTGTCAACGAATGTAGCGGCCGTAGCCGCCGGGTCTTTAGAACCACGTTGATGCAGGAGTTGTGCCACTGGCTCGGCGCGGAAGAATGGCACGCGCTTTGCAGGGGTATCCGGGCGGGACGCAGTACGGTCCGGCCGGGGGTCTGTAAAAAACCCTCCTCCAATGTAGAGGAGGGCTCAGGCTACTGAAAAAGCGGGGGGAGACGAAGCCACCCGGGATGTTCAGTCAAACTAACAGCGCTGATAACGGTTCTGCCGCAGGGGCGGGCCATGGCCACGGGGATGTGGCTGCCGGGAGAGAGAGTCCGGCCCATGGCCATGGCCCGTTCCTGCGTGACGTTTGAACGGATGTTTCGGGGTTTGCCCGCGCCGCCGGCGGTTGCCGGCGGCGTGGACGCGTGGATCAGCGCAGCAGGCTGAGCACGTTCTGCGGCACCTGGTTGGCCTGGGCCAGCATGGCCGTACCGGCCTGCTGCAGGATCTGGGTGCGGGTCAGCTCTGCGGTTTCCTTGGCGAAGTCGGTATCGCGGATGCGGCTACGCGAGGCCGACAGGTTCTCCGTGGAGGTCTGCAGGTTGGCAACGACCGAGGTGAAGCGGTTCTGGATGGCACCGAGGTCGGCGCGGGTGTTGTTGATCGCACCCAGGGCCTTGTCGACGATTTCCAGGGCCTGCTGTGCACCCTTTACGGTGGACACGTCGATCGCATCGGCGAACTGCTTGGTGCCCAGGGTCACGGTGCCAGCGCCAGCGACGTCGGTGGTGAAGACCTTGGCCACGCCGTCCTTGTCGACGCTGTCCTTGACCGAGGTCAGGGTCACGGCGCCGGCCGCATCGGCTTCGGCGTAGATGCCGGTTTCGCCGATCTTGGCATTGATGTGGGTTGCCAGCGCCTTGCCGGCGGCCACTTCGTTCTCCGGGCCGGTGCCGACGCTCTTCACATCCAGCTTGTCGAACTTGACTTCAGTGCCCTTGCTGTCGGTGATGCTGAAGGCAGCGATCGCCACATCGGTGTCGGCCACGCCGGTCACCTTGGCAACCGTGGCGGTGGCGAACTGCGCGCCGCCCAGGGCGTTGGTCTTGGCGTCCACCACCTTGTCGATGGCAATGGCCTGGCCGGCGTTGGCGCCGACCTGGAACAGCTGGCTGGAGAACGAACCGTCCAGCAGCTTGGTGCCGTTGAAGTCGGACTGCTTGGCGACGCGGTCGATTTCGCTGACCAGCTGGGTCACTTCGGCCTGCAGCGCCTTGCGGTCGCTGGCGGAGTTGGTGGCGTTGGAGGCCTGCACCGACAGTTCGCGGACGCGCTGCAGGTTGTTGCCGATTTCGGTCAGCGAGCCTTCGGCGACCTGGGCCAGCGAGATGCCGTCGTTGGCATTGCGGATGGCCACGTCGGTGCCGCGGATCTGGGTGCCAAAGCGCTCGGAGATGGCCAGGCCAGCCGCATCGTCCTTGGCGCTGTTGATGCGCGAACCCGACGACAGGCGCTGGATGGTGGTGGCCAGGGAGCTGCCGCTGGTGCTCAGGTTGCGCTGAGCGTTGAGCGACATCGTATTGGTGTTGATGACTTGTGCCATGGGGTTTCCTTCAGGCGTGCATGGAGCGTGGTGCGGTGGAAGCGGCGCCGGTGGGCCGGCGCCTTCGGATCAAACGGGATCAGCGCAGCAGGCTGAGCACGTTCTGCGGCACCTGGTTGGCCTGGGCCAGCATGGCCGTACCGGCCTGCTGCAGGATCTGGGTGCGGGTCAGCTCTGCGGTTTCCTTGGCGAAGTCGGTATCGCGGATGCGGCTACGCGAGGCCGACAGGTTCTCCGTGGAGGTCTGCAGGTTGGCAACGACCGAGGTGAAGCGGTTCTGGATGGCACCGAGGTCAGCGCGGGTGTTGTTGATCGAACCCAGCGCCTTATCGACGATTTCCAGCGCCTGCTGTGCGCCCAGCACCGAGCTGACATCCAGCTTCTGTGCGTTGGCATCGGTGGCGGTGTCGGCGGTGTACGCGCTGGTGGCCGCCGCGGCGCTCCAATCGGAGGTGGCCGACTGGTAGTTGCTGCGGGTCAGGGCGACGTCAGCGGCAACCACGTCCTTGCCTTCCTTGACCGAGGACAGCTTCAGGGTGCCGTCGTCATTGGCTTCGGCGTAGATGCCGGCTTCGCCGATCTTGCTGTTGATCGCGGTGGCCAGGGCCTTGGCAGCATCGCCGAGGGTGGCACCGTTCTTGACTTCAACCGTGCCGATGTCCACGCCCATCACCTTGCCGCCGAAGCGCACGTCGGTGGCGACTGCGGCAACCGCAGCGGTGTCACCGGTGGCGAAGGTGCTGGTGCCCAGCGAGCCGACGCGGGCGTCGACCACCTTGTCGATGGCAATGGCCTGACCAGCGTTGGCGCCGACCTGGAACAGCTGGCTGGAGAACGAACCGTCCAGCAGCTTGGTGCCGTTGAAATCGGATTGCTTGGCGACGCGGTCGATTTCGCTGACCAGCTGGGTCACTTCGGCCTGCAGCGCCTTGCGGTCGCTGGCGGAGTTGGTGGCGTTGGAGGCCTGCACGGCCAGTTCACGGACGCGCTGCAGGTTGTTGCCGATTTCGGTCAGCGAGCCTTCGGCGACCTGGGCCAGCGAAATGCCGTCGTTGGCATTGCGGATGGCCACGTCGGTGCCGCGGATCTGGGTGCCGAAACGCTCGGAGATGGCCAGGCCAGCCGCATCGTCCTTGGCGCTGTTGATGCGCGAACCCGACGACAAGCGCTGGATGGTGGTGGCCAACGAGCTGCCGGAGGTGCTCAGGTTACGCTGAGCATTCAACGACATCGTGTTGGTGTTGATGACTTGTGCCATGGAAGTTCCTTCAGGCGTGGGTGGAGCGTTGAACGTCGGTGTCGGTGCCGGCGCCGGTCACGCCGGCGCCGACACTGCAGGCGGGGATCAGCGCAGCAGGCTGAGCACGTTCTGCGGCACCTGGTTGGCCTGGGCCAGCATGGCCGTACCGGCCTGCTGCAGGATCTGGGTGCGGGTCAGCTCTGCGGTTTCCTTGGCGAAGTCGGTATCGCGGATGCGGCTACGCGAGGCCGACAGGTTCTCCGTGGAGGTCTGCAGGTTGGCAACGACCGAGGTGAAGCGGTTCTGGATGGCACCGAGGTCAGCGCGGGTGTTGTTGATCGAACCCAGCGCCTTGTCGACGATTTCCAGCGCCTGCTGGGCACCCTTGACGGTGCTGACATCCAGTTCGCTGGCGAACTTGTTGGCCGGGGCGGCGGCGGCCAGCGTGGCGGTGAAGGTCGGTGCGGTGGCGCCGGTCCAGGTACCCGGGGTGGCGGTGATCGCCTTGAAGGTGCCGTCGGTGTTGGTGCTGTCCTTGACCGAGGTCAGGGTGACGCCGGTGGTGCCGTTGACTTCGGCGTAGACGCCGGTTTCACCGATCTTGGCGTTGATCGCGCTGACCAGTGCTTCACGCGAGGCCCTGCCGGTGTCGGCAGCGGTGGCACCCTGCTTGACTTCGACATCGGCGATGTCGACGCCGTTGATCTTCATGCCGGTGGTCTTGAAGTCGGCATTGGTGCCCGGATCGGCCAGCGCCAGTGCATTGGCGTCGAACTTGGCGCCGCCCAGTGCGTTGGCCTTGGCGTCCACCACCTTGTCGATGGCGATGGCCTGGCCGGCGTTGGCGCCGACCTGGAACAGCTGGCTGGAGAACGAGCCGTCCAGCAGCTTGGTGCCGTTGAAGTCGGACTGCTTGGCGACGCGGTCGATTTCGCTGACCAGCTGGGTCACTTCGGCCTGCAGCGCCTTGCGGTCGCTGGCGGAGTTGGTGGCGTTGGAGGCCTGCACAGCCAGTTCACGGACGCGCTGCAGGTTGTTGCCGATTTCGGTCAGCGAACCTTCGGCGACCTGGGCCAGCGAGATGCCGTCGTTGGCATTGCGGATGGCCACGTCGGTGCCGCGGATCTGGGTGCCGAAGCGCTCGGAGATCGCCAGGCCAGCTGCGTCGTCCTTGGCGCTGTTGATGCGCGAACCGGACGACAGGCGCTGGATGGTGGTGGCCAGGGAGCTGCCGCTGGTGCTCAGGTTACGCTGAGCATTCAACGACATCGTGTTGGTATTGATGACTTGTGCCATGGGAAGAGGTCCTTGAGCGGTTGCACGTGATTTGGGTTAGACGCTCATGACGTGCTTCAGGAGCGGCTCATGTCAGCGCTGCAACAGGCTGAGCACGTTCTGCGGCACCTGGTTGGCCTGGGCCAGCATGGCCGTACCGGCCTGCTGCAGGATCTGGGTGCGGGTCAGCTCTGCGGTTTCCTTGGCGAAGTCGGTATCGCGGATGCGGCTGCGCGAGGCGGACAGGTTTTCCGAGGAGGTCTGCAGGTTTGCGACGACGGAAGTGAAGCGGTTCTGGATGGCGCCGAGGTCGGCGCGGACGCTGTTGACCGATTCCAGGGCCTTGTCGACAATTTCCAGGGCCTTCTGTGCGCCGACGTAGGACGAGACGTCCAGGTCCTGCACGAAGCTGGAGGTGGCGGTGGCGGCAACCGAGCTGGGCGCGGCGGCGGTGGAGTCGGCCAGGCCGAGCTGGGCGGCGCCGTCGATGACCAGGTCGCGGTCGGCCTGGACCGAGGTCAGCTTCAGGCGGTGGGTGTCGGGGGTGCCGGCGGTGGTGACCACTTCGGCATAGACACCGGCTTCGCCGATCTTGCTGTTGATCTGGGCAGCGGCGGAGGCGGCAAACTCGGCGGTGGTCTTGCCGGTGATGGTGCCGATGGCGGCGCCGTTGATGGTGACGCCGGCCAGGTCGGTGATGGTGGCGACGTCGGCGGTGCTGTCCACGGGGGCGGCGAACTTGGCGTTGCCCAGCGAGCTGGCCTTGGCGTCGACGACTTTGTTGATGGCAATGGCCTGGCCGGCGTTGGCGCCGACCTGGAACAGCTGGCTGGTGAAGCTGCCGTCGAGGAGCTTGGTGCCGTTGAAGTCGGACTGTTTGGCGACGCGGTCGATTTCGCTGACGAGCTGGGTGACTTCGGCCTGGAGGGCCTTGCGGTCGCTGGCGGAGTTGGTGGCGTTGGAGGCCTGGACGGCCAGTTCGCGGACGCGCTGCAGGTTGTTGCCGATTTCGCTCAGGGAGCCTTCGGCGACCTGGGCCAGCGAGATGCCGTCGTTGGCATTGCGGATGGCGACGTCGGTGCCGCGGATCTGGGTGCCGAAGCGCTCGCTGATGGCCAGGCCGGCGGCGTCGTCTTTCGCGCTGTTGATGCGCAGACCAGACGAGAGGCGCTGGATGGTGGTAGCGAGCGAGCTGCCGCTGGTGCTCAGGTTGCGCTGAGCGTTGAGCGACATCGTATTGGTGTTGATTACCTGTGCCATGGGTCGTCTCCCTTATTGGAATCCCGGTGGTGAATGGAACGAAGCGCCGCCGTTTTTTTTTGTTTGGCTGTGTGCTTCGCTGTTGCCAAATCAATAACGGCGCTTTGTCAACAACCTTTAGGCGGAAATCTCGCTGGGGTTGCTGCTGGTGCCGTCCGGGGCCTTGGCTGTGCTCCCCGATAGAAGGGTTAACGGCGCGGGAGGCGGAAATTGAAGGGGTTTTCACGCGTAACGCCGGGCGCGGCCGGGCTCGCGCCGTAGAGCCGGGCTCTGCCCGGCTTGTACCCACAGCCCCACGTAGAGCCGGGCTCTGCCCGGCTTGCATCCACAGCCACAGCCACAGCCAAGCGCCGCATCGGCCACGTTCTGGGAGGCCCGGCCCGGGTGGGTTGGCGGGACACGCCGTAAACCCATCCATGGGGGCTCGTGGGCGCCATCCATGGCGCCCAACGGTCCCGCCAACCCACCCGGGCCGGCCCTTCCTGAGTAGGTCGGCGCGCAAGGAGAGCAGAAGCGGGCAGAAGCGGGCAGGATCGGCAGGGCAGGGATCCGGCCCCGGCTGGAGCACCGGTCAAGGCGCCCACGCATCGCCACACACACCGGCGCCGCATGACGCCGGTAGGGTCGGTTCCCAAACGACTGCCGATACCCTGCATCGGCGCGACGAACGCATGCTGCGCGTCGAAGAACGCTCGCGTGCTATTACGCGCGCGGAATGCTGCCAGGCGTTCGCTGCGCCGCGGGCGCATTTGACGACGCACAACAAAAAAGGCCGCGATGCTGTTCGCATCGCGGCCTTCAGGCCTTCCCGCTGTTTCGTAACGCGCTGTCAGCGCAGCGTGTTGAACAACGACATCTGCTGCATCTGCGAGAACAGGGTCTGCGCGGCCTGCAGGGCGGTGCTTTCCAGCTGGTACTGGCTGATGGCGTCGGCGTAGTCCAGGTCGCGCATCTGCGACAACGTGCCCTTGAGGGTGACGGTGTTGGATTCGCGCATGTCCGCGGCGTTGTCCAGCGCCTTGAGCTGGGCACCGCCGGCGGCGCGGGAGTCGATCATGCGTTCGGAGGCGCGGGCGACGTCGCGCAGGCCGCTTTGCAGGAGGTTCTGCTGGGCGGCGGACTGGCTGGCGCTGCCGGTGTCCATTTTCAACGAGCCGATCAGGCTGTCCAGGGTGCTGAAGATGTCGCGGCTGGTGGCGGGGCTTACGTTGAAGGTGTCGCCGGCGGCCGGCTTGCCATCCACGTGCAGGCGCACGCCATTGAGGATCAGGTCGTCGCCGGCCTTCATGGTGCCGGTGGACACCACCGTGCCGGTGTCGTCGAGCAGCTCGTACTGGTCGGCGGCCGTGAAGCGGACACTGAAGGCCTTGCCGTCCCAGCTGTTGCTGCCATCGCGGGTGACGTTGGTGAGCACGCCGGTGCCGGTGTTGCCGGTGGCCGCCGCACCATCCACGTGGCCGTCGCCGGTGCCGATGCGCAGGAAGATCTCGCTGCCGGGCAGGGCGTCGAGCACGTAGGTGTCCGGGCCCACTTCCACCTGGCGCTGGTTCTGGTCGCCGTTGTAGACCACCTTGCCGTCAACCTGGCTGAAGGGCGGGCTGCCATCGGCGGTGCCGCCGAACAGGTAGCGGCCGGTGCCGTCGGTGCTGTTGGCCAGCGCCAGCAGGTTGCTGCGGATCGCCTCGATCTCGGTGACCATCGACTGCTTGTCGGACGAGGCCAACGCCGGATTATTGGCGTAGATGGTCAGTTCGGTGATGCGGCCCATCATGTCACCGACCTGGGCCAGGGCGTTTTCCTGCAGGCCCAGCCGGTTCTGCACGTTGCCGGCGTTGAGCTGCATGCGGTCCAGCGAGGCCAGCGTGCGGTCCAGGCCCACGGCGGCGCCGGAGGCGACCGGGTCGTCCTTGGCGGTCACCAGCCGGCGGCCCGTGGCGATCTGCTGTTCCAGGTGGCTCATCTTGGCCTGCTTGGCCATCATCAACGAGACCGACTGGCTGAACATCATGCCGGTGGAGATACGGTTGTTCATCGGCCTACGGCTCCGAGGATGGTCTGGAACATGGTGTCGGCGGTGGAGATCAGCTGCGAGGCGGCCTGGTAGGCCTGTTGCAGCCGCAGCATGTCGGCGGCCTCCTCATCGAGGTTGACCCCGGAAATCGAATCGCGCGCGGACTGCGCCTGGTCGGTGATGACCTGCTGGGCCTGCAGTGAGTAGTCGGCCGAGCGTGCGGCCGCACCCACCTGCGTGGTCAGCCCGCCGAGGGCGCCGCTCAGGGTAACGGTGCCATCGTTGAACGCCTTGGCCTGTTCCACCTTCGCCAGCAGCAACGCGTTGCTGTTGTCCGACGAGCCGGCCGGGGTCGGCCCGATGTTGAAGGTGTCGCCGGTCTTGGGCGCGCCATCGAGCACGAAGCTCCAGCCGTTGGCGCTGATGGTCTGGCCAGCCGTGTAGGTGAACGGGCCGGCGCCATCCAGCGTGTACTGGGTGCCACTGGTGAACACGATCGCGGCCGGGTTGCGCAGCGCAGCGTTGCCGTGGTCGGTCACCTTGACCCCGGTCAGCTTGCCGGTGCCGCTGTTGGACAAGGCCGCGGTGCCCTTGATCGGAGCGGCAGCGGCAATGCGCGAGGTGTCGGTGATGGCCACCGACATCGTGCCGGCCACGCCGGCGGTGGGCTGCAGCAGCATGCGGTCGTTCACCGCCGGGGTGCCGGTCATCACCAGCTCCACGCCATTGAGCACCAGTGGGTCGGTGGCGGTGCCGGTACCGGTCATGGCGATCGCCACGCCGGTGTCGGCGCGGCTGGCCTGCCACTGGGTGCCGTCGAACTTCAGCACCACGTTCTGCCCGTCCAGCTTGGACAGGTCGCCGAAGCTGGCGGTCATGCTGGCGGTACCGGCATTGCCGGCATGGCCGGTGATGCGCGGCGCGCCGATGTTGAAGAAGTCGCCGCCCAGGTTGCCGTACAGGTCCGCGCCCTGGCGGTGCACGTCGTTGAAGCTGCTGGCCATGCCGATCGCCAGCTTGCCCAGTTCGGCCTGGGTGGGGGTCAGCACGGTGTCGCGGAATTCCAGCAGGCCGCCGATCTGGCCGCCGAGCGTCTTCGATTCCAGGGTGATTTTCTGGCCGGCACTTTCCAGCGCCAGCTGCAGGCGCTCGGGCATGTACGGGTCGGATACGGTGGTGACCTTGGACGCGGTGGTGCCCACCACCAGCGCCTGGCCGCCGGCCGTGTAGACGTTCATGATGCCGCCGTCCTGCATCACCGCATTGCCGCCGGTGTAGCCGACCAGATTGGCGATCAGCTGATCGCGACGATCCAGCAGGTCCGGCGCGGCATTGGCCGCGTTGCCGCCGATGGCGCCATTGAGCTGCGCGATTTCCTTGGCCAGCCGGTTGATCTCGCTGGCGCCGGCGATCAGGCCGTTGTTGACCTCGCCGTTGAGCGTATTGAGCTGGCCGTTGAGCTGCTGGAAGCGGCTGGCCAGGGTCTTGCCCCCGTCCAGCATGTTCTGGCGGTCGGCGGTGCCGGAGGCGTTGGAGGACAGGCCGCTGACGGTGTCGAAGAAGCTGGACCAGACCCCGGACACGTTGGTGGCGGTATCGGAGAACATCGCATCGACGCGGTCGGCCATGCTGGACAGCTGCTTCAGCCGCGCCAGTTCGCCGCTGCCATCGAGCAGCCGCGAGATTGCCAGCTGGTCGGCCACGCGGCGGATGTCGCTGATGCGCGTGCCATTGCCCACGTCGCCATAACCGAAGTTCTGCGGGTTGGCGGTGGCGAAGTCGACCTTCTGCCGGCTGTAGCCGGGCGTGTTGATGTTGGCGACGTTATGGCTGGTGGTCGCCAACGCCCGCTGGAAAGCGAGCAGGGCGCTGGTGCCGGTGGAAAGTACGCTGGACATGGGTTACCTCAACGACGGATGACACCCAGCCCGGTCGGGCTGGCGGTGCTGGCAAAGGTGCGGCCCAGCTGCTGGCTGGCGTCGCCCACGGCGGCGATGGCGCGCTCGATGGTCGGGCCGCCGGCAATCGCGGCGATCTTGGCCGCGTAGCTGGGATCGGTGGCGTAGCCGGCCTTCTGCAGGCCCTGGGCAAAGCCGCGGACGTCGCCGCCGGCCTGCAGCGCGTTCTGGTAGCGCGGGCTGTTCTTGAGTAGTTTCACGTAGTCGGCAAAGCTGTCGCCGACCGAGGTGTAGGCACGGAAGCTGGCGGTTTCGTTGCGGCGCACGCCGTCCACATATTCATGCGTGCCGCTGCTGGCGCGTTCGCCGCTCCAACCGGTGGCCTTGATTCCGAACAGGTTGTGCGAGCTGCCGCCGCCGTTGCGCTGCACCAGCTTGCGACCCCAGCCGGTTTCCAGCGCGGCCTGGGCGACCAGCGCCTTGGCGTCCACGCCCAGTTCGCGCGCGGCCTGCTGCGCGTGGCCCCAGATGCTGGCCACGAAGCCTTCCGGCGTGTGCGGCCCAAGCTTCGCGGCGGCGGTGTTGGCCGCCAAGGTATCGACCGCGCCCGGCCCGCGCGCGGTGTCGTTGACCCCGCTCCAGCGGTCGTTGGCCAGCGCCGCCCAGTTTTCCTGGGTGGGCTCGCTCACGCCCGGCGGCGTGGCATACGGATCGCTGCGCCCGATCGCCTCGTGCATCTGGCTGCTTTCGCGGCCGGCGATCAGGTCCAGGGCGCGCTCCATCGGCTGCAGCACCGCCGACGGATCGGCGCCACGCAGCTGCTGCAGCAGGTCCACTTCGCTCGGCGCGCTGGCCGGGGCGGTGCCGGTCGGCAGCGCCATCGGCGTGGCGGCAGGCGCATTGAGCCGGTAGGCACGCAGCGCCGCCGCCGGGTTCAATGCGGTGTCGGTCGGCTTGGCCGCGTCGGCCTCCGCGCCGCCAAGCTGGCGGGTGATCATCGCCGACAGTCCCAGGCCGCGGCCACGGGTCATCGCCTCGGCGATCTTCTTGTCGTACATCTCGCGGAACATGGTGTTTTCGGCGGGGAACAGCGAATCGCCGAAGCTGGCATCGCGCATGCTCTTGACCAGCATCTGCGCGAACTGGCCTTCCAGCTGGCGCGCCACCTTGTCGACCTTGGCCGGGCTGTTGGCCTGGGCCGGATTGAGTTCCAGTGCGGGATTGATGCGCATGTCAGATCACCTCGAGTTCGGCGCTCAACGCGCCGGCCTGCTTGAGGGCTTCCAGGATGGCGATCAGGTCGCCGGGGGCCGCGCCCACCGCGTTGACCGCGTGCACGATCTCGTCCAGCGTGGTGCCGCCGGTGAACTTGAACATGCGGCTGCCATCGTTGGTGGCGGTGATGGTGGACTGCGGCGTGGCCACGGTCTGGCCATTGCCGAACGCGTTGGGCTGGCTGACGTTGGTGTTCTCGTTGATGGTCACGGTCAGCGACCCGTGCGAAATGGCCGCCGCGCCCACCCGCACCTGCGAGCCGATCACCACCGTGCCGGTCCGCGCGTTGACCACCACCTTGGCCGGCGCACTGCCGGGGGTGAGTTCCAGGTTCTCGATGCGGGCCAGCAGACCGATGCGCGCGCCCGGGTCGCTGGGCGACTGCACCGACACCGTCACGCCGTCGATCGCGCGCGCCGCGCCATCGCCAAAGGCGTTGTTGAGCGCGGCGACCATGCGCGACACCGTGGTGAAGTCATTCTTGTGCAGGTTCAGGGTGATGTCGCCGCCGCCGTTGAACACGTCCGGCAGGGCGCGCTCGACGGTGGCACCGTTGGGAATGCGGCCAACGCTGGGCACGTTCACCGACACCCGCGACCCGTCCTTGCCCTGCGCACCGAACCCGCCAACCACCAGGTTGCCCTGGGCGATCGCATAGACCTGGCCGTCGGCACCGCGCAGCGGCGCCATCAGCAGCGAGCCGCCGCGCAGCGACACCGCGTTGCCGATCGACGACACGGTGATGTCGATCGGCTGGCCCGGCTTGGCGAACGGCGGCAGCTCGGCATGGATGGCCACGGCCGCCACATTCTTCAGCTGCGGGTTGACGTTGGCCGGCACATTGACGCCCAACTCGCCCAGCAGGTTCTTCAGGCTCTGCACGGTGAAGGGTGCCTGGCTGGTGCGGTCGCCGCTGCCGTCCAGGCCGACCACCAGGCCATAGCCCACCAGCGCATTGGTACGCACACCGCCCACCTGGGCCAGGTCCTTGATGCGCTCGGCAGACGCCGGGGCAACCACCGCGAACACGGCCAGCAGCGCCAGCACCGCGCGCATCGGGTAGAGCGACGCCGCGCGCCGCTGCTTTGCCGCGTAGAGCGACGCCATGCGTCGCTGCCCGAACAGGGAGAAGAAGGAGGTCATGTCAGGCTCAGAACGGCGTCAACGCCGAGTTGAAGAAGCGGCTCAGCCAGCCCATTGCATTGGACTGGGCAACCGGGCCGCGGCCGCCGTAGACGATGCGGGCATCGGCAACGCGGCTGGACGGAATGGTGTTGTCGGGGAAGATGTCCGCGGCGCGCACGATGCCCTGTACCTGCACCAGCTCGTCACCCTGGTTCAAGCGCAGGTTCTTGGCGCCCTGGACCACCAGGTTGCCGTTGGGCAGGCGCTGCACCACCGTGACGGTCACGCTGCCCTGCAGGCGGTTGCTCTGCGCGCTGGTGCCCTTGCCGGTGAAGTCGCGCGAACCGGCCGCACTGGCGGCCAGGATGTCCTTGCCGCCCAGCGTCACCGGTGCGCCGAACAGGGTCGGGGTGCCGATGCTCAGCTCCGATTCCTTGGCTGTGGTGGTGTTGGCGGTGGTCTGCGCGGTGGTGCTTTCGGTCAGGGTGATAGTCAGCAGGTCACCGACATCACGCGCGCGGCGGTCCGAGTACAGCTGCAGGCCGGGGCCGGCGGCGTAGATCGCACCGGCGGTAGCCTGCGCGTTGGGCGCCACGATCGGGGTGATCGGCGCCATCGCCGGGTAGGGCCGGACATCGCCGGCGATGACGCAGCCGCCGAGCAGGGCGACCACGGAGCTGGCAAGCAACAGGCGAAGGGTAGGGCGCAGGGGCAACATGGCAGTTCTTCCGGTTCGGCCGATCAGACGTTCTGGTTGAGGTAACCGAGCATCGCGTCGGTGGTGGAGATCGCCTTGGCGTTCATTTCGTAGGCGCGCTGGGTTTCGATCATCGACACCAGCTCTTCGACCACGTTGACGTTGCTGCCTTCCAGCGCACCCTGCACCACGCCGCCCAGACCGTTCAGGCCGGGGTTGCCGTTCTGTGCGGGGCCCGAGGCGGTGGTTTCCAGGAACAGGTTTTCACCGCGTGCCTGCAGACCCGCCGGGTTGACGAAGTCGGTCAGGGTCAGCGCGCCGATCTCCACCGAGGCGGCGTCGTCGGCCATCTTCACGCTGATGGTGCCGTCGGTGCCGATGGTGAGCGACTGCGCGCCTTCGGGAATCTGGATGCCCGGCTGCACCGGGTAGCCGCTGTTGGTGACCAGTTCGCCCTGCTGGTTGCGCTGGAACGAGCCGTCACGGGTGTAGGCCGAGGAACCGTCGGGCATCTGCACTTCGAAGAAGCCGCGGCCGTTGACCATCACGTCCAGTGCGCGACCGGTCTGCTGCTGGCTGCCCTGCTCGAAGTTCTTCGAGGTGGCCACCACGCGCACGCCGGTGCCGAGCTGCAGGCCGGTGGGCAGCTGGGTCTGCGCCGAGGACGCGCCACCGGGCTGACGCACCTGCTGGTACAGCAGGTCTTCGAAACTGGCACGGTCCTGCTTGAAACCGGTGGTGTTGGTGTTGGCGAGGTTGTTGGAAACCACCGACATGCGCGTCTGCTGCGCATCCAGTCCGGTCTTGGCGATCCACAATGCCTGGTTCATGGCGATGTTCCTTTGTCTGTTGCGGGTGGCCGCATGGGGCGGCCGTTACAGGAGCGAATGCATGGCGCGTGCCAGAACCGCGCCGGAAAGCCGTCACCGGGGCGATCAGCCACCCAGGCGCAGCAGGCTGTTGGCGCTGCGGGCGTTGTCGTCGCCGTGCTTGATCACCTTCACCTGCATTTCGTACTGGCGCTGCAGCTGGATCATCTGCACCAGCGCACCGGCGGCATCGACGTTGCTGCCTTCCAGCTGGCCGCTTTCCAGCGACTTGCCCTGGGCCTGCACGAACGGCTGCTGCGGGTCGGTGTTGCGCATCAGCCCGTCCAGGCCACGCTCCAGCCGTTCGTCGGCAGCGGCGACCACGCGGACCCGGCCGATGTTGGCCATGGTCTGCGGGCCTTCGCCGAGCGGAATGATCGAGATCGTGCCGTCGTTGCCGATGTCCATTGCCTGGTGCGGCGGAATGGCGATCGGCGCACCGTTCTCGTCCAGCACCGGATGGCCGCCGGCGGTCACCAGCTGGCCATTGGGCGTGATCGAGAGCGCCGCACCGCGGGTGTAGGCTTCACCGCCACCGGCCGGGGCCTGCACCGCCAGCCAGTTGCCTGACTGCAGCGACAGGTCCAGCGGGTTGCCGGTGATCTGCTGCGCGCCCATGCGCCGGTTGAAGCCGGCGTCGACGTGCAGGGCGTCCACGCGCGAGGCATAGCCGGTGCCCTTGATCGGGAAGGCCTCGGTGTTGGCGAGGGCTTCCTTGAAGCCAGGGGTATCGGTGTTGGCCAGGTTGTGCGAGAGCGTGCCCTGTGCCTGCAGCGACGCGCGTGCACCGGTCATCGCTACGTAGAGCGCCTTGTCCATCGTCTTGTTCCCGTGATGCGGTCAGTGGCTCATCAACGGATGTTGATGATGGTCTGGGTGATCTGGTCCATGGTCGAGACCATCTGCGAATTGGCCTGGAAGTTGCGCTGGGCCGTGATCATGTTGACCAGCTGCTCGGTCAGGTCGACCGTGGAGGCTTCCAGCGAACCGGCCTGGACCTTGCCCAGGTTGGAGCTGTCCGGCGAGCCGGTGCGCGGGGTGCCCGAGCTGAAGGTTTCCACCCACAGGTTGTTGCCCTTGGCTTCCAGCCCCTGGGTGTTGTTGAAGGTGGTCAGTGCCACCTGGCCCAGTGCCTTGTCATCGCCGTTGGAGTAACGCGCGTAGACCACGCCGTCTTCGGACACGGTGATCTCGTTGAGCTTGCCGGCCGCGTAGCCATCCTGCTGGGTGTTGCGCAGCGCGAACTTCTCGCCGTACTGGGTGGAGCCGGAGATGTCCAGGGTCAGCGCCAGCTGGCCGGCACCGGTGCTCGGGGTGAACGGGGTCAGGGTGATCTGGCCGTTGGCCGGGGAGGTCAGCGCGCCGGCGTTGTTGAAGGTCAGCGCAGTGGGGGCGCCCGCAGCCTGCCCGTCCACATAGTTGTAGACCTGCCATTCGTTGGGGTTGGCGGTCTTGACGAAGTACGAGGTCTGGGTGTGGCTCACGCCCAGCGAGTCGTACACGGTGATGCCGCCGGTGGACTGGCTGTAGCTGTTGGAGTCGGTCGGGCTGAACGGGTTGACCGTCGGCACCTTGGCGTCGGCCGGCAGGGTGAAGCTGACGTTGACCTTGCTGGTCTGCTTGGGCGGGCTGTCGGTGGTGAGCAGCTGCAAATCGACCAGGCGGCCGGCATCGAAGCTGGTGCCGTCGGCGTTCGGGGCGAACACCTGCAGGCGCGCGCCCTGCGGGTTGGTCACGTAGCCGGCCTGGTCGGTCTGGAAGTTGCCGGCGCGCGAGTACACGCGGGCGCCGTTCATGGACATGGTGAAGAAGCCCTCACCGGAAATGGCCATGTCCAGGCTGCGCCCGGTCTGTTCGTTGTTGCCCTGCGAGAACTGCTGGGCCACGTTGGTCAGGCGCACGCCCTGGCCGATGGCATTCTTGGACAGGCCGTAGCTGGTGGCCGAGAACAGGTCGGCGAATTCGGCGCGCGACTGCTTGAAGCCGGTGGTGTTGACGTTGGCGATGTTGTTCGCGGTGACGTTCAGATCGGCATTGGCAGCGTTGATGCCGGACAACGAGACATTGAAGCCCATGGGATTGCTCCTGGTATGCGGGGTGGGGCGGCTCAGCTGATGCGGAGCACGTAGTCGATCGGGGCCGTGCCCAGGCCCTTGAGGTTGAGGTACAGCCCATCGGAGCCGACGGTGACGCTTTCCACCGGGGCTTCGACGTAGGTGTTGGCCTTGGTCTTGGCGCCGGCGCTGTCGGTGAAGGTGGCCGCGAGGGTGTAGCTGCCGGCCGGCATGCGGTTGCCGTTGGCGTCCTTGCCGTCCCATTCGAAGGTGACTTCGCCGGCGGCCTTGGCTTCCACGCTGAGCGTGTTGACCTTGACCCCGTTGGCATCGGTGATGTCCACGTTGACGAAGCCGGCGCCCGGCGCAGCGACCATGCCGTTGGTGGCCCCTTCGGTTTCCAGCGACCACTTGGTCGAGGGAATCAGCACGTCGTGGCCGACGAGGGCGGCACCGCGCAGGATCTGGTCGCCGGACATCTGGTCCTGGAAGCCCTTCACGGTGGTGTTGAGGTCGGTGATGCCCTGCACCTGCGACAGCTGCGCCATCTGCGCCACCATCTGGGTGTTGTCCATCGGCTTGAGCGGGTCCTGGTGTTGCAGCTGCTCGGTCATCAGGCGCAGGAAGTCGGCCTGGTCCAGGGTGCTTTTCTTCTTGCTGGTGTCGCTGTTGGGTGCGTTGAGGCCGAGCGCGGAATAGATATCGCTGCCCTGGCCGACGCCGCTGGTGCTGCTCATGACGGTATGTCCTGTGGAATGAAGGGTCAGCGACCCATGGTCAAGGTGGCCAGCGCCAGTTCCTTGGCGGTGGTCAGCATTTCCACGCCCGCCTGGTAGTTGCGCGAGGTGGAGATGAGGTTGACCATCTGCGCGACCGGATCGACGTCGGGCTGGTAGATGTAGCCATCGCCGTCGGCGAGGGGGTGGCCAGGCTCGTAGCGCTTGATGGGCGCGGCGTCGCTCTGGCTGATTTCCTTGACCTGGACGGTGGTGATGTTGGGGTCGGTGCGGCTGGTGACCGACTGGAAGATGGGTTCGAGCGGCTTGTAGACGGTCTCGGCCGAGCCGGTCACGGTGTCGGCGTTGGAGAGGTTGGAGGCGATGGTGCTCATGCGCACGGACTGGGCCTGGAGGGCCGAGCCGGCGATGTCGAAAATGGGGAGGTTGCTCATGGCTTATTGGCCTGTGATGGCGGTGAGCATGGAGCGCACCTTGGATTCGACGAAGCTGAGCGAGGCGCGGTATTCCAGCGCGGCGCGGCCATAGGCGGCCCGTTCGGCATCGGGGTCGACGGTGTTGCCGTCGATGCTGGGCTGGACGCCTTCCTTGGCAATCTGGAAGGGGTTGAGGCCGCCGCCGATGGCGTAGTGCTGTTCGTTGGTGGTTTTCATGAGGCCGTTGCTGTCCAGGCCCTGGGCATTGCGCAGGGCGGCATCGAAGTCGAGGTCCTGGGCCTTGTACCCGGGGGTGTCGGCATTGCTCAGGTTGCTGGCGATGAGCTTCATCCGCTGCTCGCGCAACGGCATGGCCTGGGCATGGACCCCCAGATAGTCGGAAATCAGATTGGGCATGGCGCGCTCCCACGGGACGATGGGGGGAGTGGTGCAAGGGCTGTGCCAGTGGGTGGGCGGTGACGGATGTGGCGCTAGTCATTCCCGCGCGCGGCGAGAGGCGGTAGACCCTGCCGGGACACGCCGTAAATCCGTCCCTGGAGGCTCGTGGGCGCCTTGCTCGTTTGTGCAATCCTGCACAAACGGCAAGACCGGGGCTGGGCGTCCTGCCCAACCCGTCCGGCGCATGCGCCGGACCCATGGCGCCCAACGGTCCCGGCGGGCTCTGCCGACCCGCGCCCGGACGTGTCTGCGTCGCCGGAAGGAAGGGCACAGCCGGCTTCGGGGGGAGGTAGTGCCGGCCGCTGGCCGGCAACGCCTGCTGCGCAGGCGCGTAGAGCCGGGCTCTGCCCGGCTGCGGCACCCTGACGCCCACAAAAAAGCCCAGCAGGGGCTGGGCGTGATGATGAAACGATGCCGCGTTGTACCGGGGAACGGAATGCAGGGGCGCCAAGGTAGAGCCGAGCGTTGCTCGGCTGCTCTCTACCTATACCCGCGTTCGCCAAACAGGCGCCGACCCACTGTAAGCAGGCCGGGGCGGATGGGGTTGCGGGACCGTTGGGCGCCATGGATGGCGCTCACGAGCCCCCATGGATGGGTTCACGGCGTGTCCCGCAACCCCATCCGCCCCGGCCTGCCCACGCAAACGTGGCCGCCGCTTTTCGCGTGCGACCGCCGCAATCAAGCCGCCATCGCCACCTTCCGCAAACGATCCAGCACGAAATCGGCCAGTTCGTGCGGCGAGTACTTGGCCACGAACGCGTTGGCGCCCACCCGCTCGACCATCGCGTTGTTGAAGACGCCCGACAGCGAGGTGTGCAGCAGCACATACAACCCGGCCAGGCCGGGGTGGCGACGGATTTCCGTCGTCAGCGTGTAGCCGTCCATCGCCGGCATCTCGATGTCCGAGATCACCATGGCATAGCGCTCGGCCGGGTTCTCGCCCGAGGCGTGGATCTGGATCAGGTGGTCCAGCGCCTGCTTGCCGTCGGACAGCAGCGTCGCGCCCACCCCCAGCTGGTCCAGCACGCTGCGGATCTGCTGGCGCGCCACCCGCGAATCGTCCACCACCAGCACCTGCAGCTGCGGGCCGTCGGAGGGCAGCGACTGGGCCAGCGACGGGTCCAGCACCGCCTCGCCGCGCACCTGGGCGATGTCGGCGAGCACGCTTTCCACGTCGATCACCTGGATCAGCTCGCCCTGGAACCGCGTGACCGCGGTCAGATAGCTCGACTCGGCCCCCAACTCCGGCGGCGGGTGGATGTCTTCCACCGCGATGTTGACGATCCGTTCCACCCCGCTGACCAGGAAGCCCTGGATCGACCGGTTGAACTCGGTCACCACCAGGTAGCCCGGGGCCTTGTCCGCGTCCGGTTCCCGTTCGGGGTGGCCGATGGCCAGGCCCAGGTCCAGCACCGGTACCGAGCGGCCGCGTACATCGGCCACGCCGGCGAACTGGCTGGGCAGCCCGGGCACCTGGAACAGGTCCGGACGGCGCAGGACTTCCTGCACCTTGAACACATTCACGCCAAAAAGCTGGCGTCCGCCGAGCCGGAACAGCAGCAGGGCCAGACGATTGTGGCCGGCCAGGCGCGTACGCTGGTCGATGCGGTTGAGCAGGTCATGTGACATGGAAGGGGTATCGGCGCCAGCGCGGTCGACTTGAGGGTCCGGCATGCCCGCGTCCGGCACGCCGCTTGCAGGACGCTGCCCATGTGCCTTGCCCCTGGAGTCGCCATGCGTTGGATCATCCTTGCCCTGCTTGCCCTTGCCGGCGCGCCTGCGTCTGCCGCCGGTGCCTGGCAGCCGGTGGACAGCATCCGGGCCGCCGCGCTGTCGACCCTGCCGGCCGGCAGCGAAGGCGACACCACCCTCGATTCGGCGTTGCGCCTGCCTATCTGCGGGCAGGGCCTGCGCGCCCAGCCCACCGGCACTACTACAGTAGAAGTGAGCTGCCCCGATGCCGGCGGCTGGCGGCTGTTTGTACCGGTCAAGATCCGCCGCAACCAGACCGTGCTCATTCTCAACCGTGGCATCGCCGCTGGAGAAACCATCGCCCTGGCCGATATCACGACTGCCCAGCGTGACGTAGCCCGGATTGCCGGGGCGGCGCTGGCCGATCCGGCCGCCGCAGTCGGGCGGGTTGCCCGGCGCACCTTGAGTGCCGGCAGCCTGCTCGCCGCCAACGACCTGGTTGCCCAGCGCCTGGTGCGTCGGGGCGACAGCGTGGCGCTGGTCTCGCGCTTTGGCGGGGTGGAAGTCCGCGTGGCCGGCAAGGCCTTGGCCGATGCCGGTGAAAATGAACGTGTTTCAGTGGAGAATCTGTCCTCACGCAAGGTCGTGCAGGGTACGGTGGCCACCAACGGCGACGTTTTTGTGACGCGCTGAGCACATTGCTGAACCTGCGGCGGAAATCGTCAAAAAAACCGCAGAACCCCCTAAAGATGGCGGTCCCCATGCCGTTATCCCTTGTGAACCGCATTCCCAGGACAACTTCATGAGCCAGAAAATCGACGGCAACCTGCAGGCCACCGCCCATCTGCGCAGCGTCGCGCTTGGCAGCAAGCCGGCAGCCAGCACCGATGGCCCGACCCGTCCGGTCGAGGCTGCCGACAGCCTGCGCCTGACCGGCGAGGCCACCAGCCTGCAGGCCATGCAGCGCGAGCTGAGCACCGCCCCGGCCATCGATGCCGGCCGCGTGCAGGCCGTGCGCGAGTCGCTGCAGAACGGCACCTACAAGATCAACCCCGATGCCATTGCCTCGCGCATGCTCGAGCTGGACCAGCAGCTGCAGGGATGAACCTGGCGATGAGCGAGCCATTGCAGCGCCTCAGCGATGCCTTGGACGTCGAACGCCAGGCATTGGTGGAGCATGACGTGCAGGCGTTGATCCGCGCCACCGGGGCCAAGCTCGACGCGCTGCGTGCGCTCGAGGCCACGCTGCCGGTCGGGCAGGGCGAACGCCTGCAGGAGCTGGCCGAGCGCAACCGCGCCAACGGCGTATTGCTCTCGCGCCGTCGCCGCGAGGTCAACTGGGCGTTGCGCCAGTTGGGCCGCAGCGAAGCGTCCTCGGCGTATGACGCCAAGGGCCAGGCCAACATTCTGCATACGCGGCGGCCGCTGGCCGTCGCCTGATCCGGCCCCTCGCGGGCCGCTGCGCGTGCACGGGCTGCCGTCACGCGGGTCAACGCGTATATTGGGCGCCTGTTTAGACTGCCCGATGTGACCGTGACCGCTTCTTCCAACCTTGTCACCGCACCGCTGCCGCCGCAGCCGGTCCTGCTTGCCCTGTTCGAGCGGGTCAACGAAGGCATGCTGTTGTTCCGCGAGGATGGCAGCGTGGCCCTGGCCAATGCCGCGGTCAGCGAAATGCTCGGCCACGCCGAAGACGCCGCCGGCCTGGGCGCGGCGCAATGGCTGCGCCAGCTGCTGCCGCCGGACGCGCTGGAGCACGCCCGCCAGCACGGCCACTGGAACGGCAGCCTGCCGGTCGGCGAGCGCATGGTCATCGCCCACGTCTACCACCACGAAGACGCGGGCCAGCGCCACTACCTGGCGCTGTTCCGCCGCATCGAAGGCCAGGAAGACTACGAGCGCGAACTGCAGCAGCGCCATGCCGAGCTGCGCCAGGCATACCTGCGCCTCAACGGCACCCAGGAAAAGCTGCTGCAGTCGGAGAAGATGGCCTCCATCGGCCAGCTGGCCGCCGGCGTGGCGCACGAGATCAACAACCCGATCGGTTACGTGCACTCCAACCTGGGCAGCCTGCAGGAGTACCTGCGTAGCCTGTTCACCGTGATCGAAGCGTACGAGCGCGCCCTGCGCGCGCCGGACCCGAAGGCGCTAATCCCGGAAATCGACGACATCCGCACCCGCTTCGACATCGACTTCATCAGCCGCGACCTGCCGCAGCTGATGGCCGAGTCGCGCGAGGGCATCGAGCGGGTCACCCGGATCGTGCGCGACCTGAAGGACTTCTCGTATTCCGGCCGCGACGAATCGTGGAAGCTGGTCGACCTGCATGCCGGGCTTGAGTCCACCATCAACATCATCTGGAACGAGCTCAAGTACAAGGTGACCCTGCAGCGCGAATTCGGCCAGTTGCCGCTGGTGGAATGCCTGCCGTCCGAGCTCAACCAGGTGTACATGAACCTGCTGCTCAACGCCGGCCATGCGATCGCCGATCGCGGCACGATTACGGTGCGCACCGGCGTGGACGGCGACCACGTGTGGGTGGAGTTCGAAGACACCGGCGGCGGCATCTCGCCGGACCTGCGCCAGCGCATCTTCGACCCGTTCTTCACCACCAAGCCGGTGGGCAGCGGCACCGGCCTGGGCCTGTCGATCTCCTACAGCATCGTCAACAAGCACCACGGCCGCATCGACCTGGACAGCACCCCGGGCGTAGGCTCCAGGTTCCGCCTGGTCCTGCCGATCAAACAGCCGCGCTGACGCATCCCGCCACGTAGAGCCGGGCTCTGCCCGGCTACCGACGCACGAGCCGACCGTTGATCGGCCACCGACGCACCCCGCCGGGTAGAGCCGACCGTTGGTCGGCTGCCGTCGCACCCACAGGGGGTAGAGCCGACCGTTGGTCGGCTGCATCGCGCGGGGGCGTCCTAAAGCAGCCGACCAACGGTCGGCTCTACCTCGATGAGGGGCGTCCTCGGTCGTCGTCCGGCGCGATGATTGGCGCCCTCAGTCCTCGTCCACCGCCGGCAGTGCCACCGGCGGCGCCGTATTGGCCCGGCGCTGTTCCTCGTGCGTGCGGAACGCCTGGTGGATGTGCTTGCGCAGCTCGTCGTCGTTCCACGGCTTGGTCAGGAACCGGTAGATCGCGCCGCGGTTGATCGCGTCGGTGACCGTATTCAAGTCGGTGTAGCCCGACAGCACCAGCCGGATCGTGTCCGGGTACAGCATTTTCACCCGGCCCAGGAACTCGGTGCCGCTCATGTCGCTCATGCGCTGATCGGACAGGATCACCTGCACGTCGTTGATCGCCAGCAGGTCGAACGCATCGCGTACGTTGCCAGCCGCCAGGATCCGATAGCCATCGCGACGGAACAGCCGCACCAGTGAGCGCAGCACGTTCTCCTCGTCGTCCAGCAACAGCAGCGTGCGATCGGGACGGGTCTCGGCGAAGGCTTCCGGGCGCAGGTAGCGGCGGCGCAGGGTCATGCCGGCCGCATCGGCCGACATCGGCTCGCCGAACAGGTAGCCCTGGAACACGTCGCAGTCGTTGCGCCGCAGGAAGCCCAGTTGCGCCTGCGATTCCACGCCGTTGGCGATCACCGTCATGCCCAGCTGGTGGCCCATGGCAATGATGGCGCGCGCGATCGCCGCCTCGCGGTTGCCGGCCGGTGCGCTCTTGATGAAGCTGCGGTCGATCTTCAGCTTGTCCACCGGGTAGCGCACCAGGGCGCTCAGGCTGGAATCGCCGGTGCCGAAGTTGTCCAGGCTCAGGCTGATCCCTTCGTTGCGCAGGTTGACCAGGGTTTCATGCACGAAATTGACGTTGTTGGTCAGCGCGCTTTCGTTGATCTCCAGGGTCAGCATCTGCGCCGGTACGCCAGCGGCCTGCAGCACCGACATCACTTCGGCGAAGAAGTTCGGGCGCAGCAGCTGCAGCGTGGACACGTTGACGGCGATGGTGAAATCGTCGAAGCCCTGGTCGCGCCATAGCTTGGCCTGCTTCAGCGCGCCTTCCAGCACCCACGTGCCGATCTGCACGATGATGCCCAGCCGTTCGGCGGTGCGCATGAAGCGCTCCGGCACCAGCATGCCCAGCGTGGGCGACTGCCAGCGCAGCAACGCCTCCATGCCCACCACGTGGCCATCGCGCGCGCTTACCAGTGGCTGGTAGCGCAGCTTCAACTCGCCATTGGGAATGGCGTCCACGATCTGGCGCGCAATGATGCTCTCGCTGTGCGCACTGGACGGCGTGTCCACGGCATGGATGCGGACCGCATTGCCGCCTTCGCGGGCGGCTTGGTGCAGGGCGTCCTCGGCGTGGTCAAGCAGGCGCGAGGTGCCGGTGGCATGCTCCGGGCACAGGCTCACGCCCAGCTTGCCGGTCATGAACAGCGTATACGGCAGCACCGACAACGGCAGTTCCAGTTGCTGGCGGATTTCCTCGGCCAGGTCTTCCGGCAACGGAACGCCGGCACTGCGCGGCACCGCGATCAGGAACTCGTCGCTGCCATGCCGCCACAGCTTGCCGCGGCCGCGCAGGTGGTGCTGCAGGCGTTGGGCCACCAGCACCAGCGCCTGGTCACCGACTTCGGCACTCATGTTCTCGTTGACCGACGCGAAATGGTCGATGTCCACGTGCATCAGCATCAGCGGGGTGCCACCGGAGGCGGCCTCGGTGACCATCGCCTGCAGCTCGGGATTGCCCGCACCCAGGCGCGGTGGTGCGTCCTCGATGCTGACCAGGGGCAGGGAAGGGTTCCACATGTTCAGTGTTCCAGAGTATCGGGAGTGGCCGCAGCGCTGCTGCGATACGGCAGGTACAGGTCGATCAGGGTGCCGGCGCCATGCGCCGACTCGATGCGCAGGGTGCCGCCCACGCTCTGCGCGCGTTCGCGCATCACGATCAGCCCCAGCCCGCGCGGGCCTTCCGGGTCGAAGCCTTCGCCATCGTCGCGCACCTGCAGGTGCAGGCCGCTGTCGCCCACGTCATGCAGTTGCAGGCTTACCTGGCTGGCGCGCGCGTGGCGCAGCACGTTGGTCAGGCTCTCCTGGGCGATGCGGAAACAGGCCTGCTCGATATCGCCCTGCGGGCGTCGCGGCAGCGCCTGGATGTCGGCCAGCAGTTCGATGGCCGCCGAGCGGAACAACATGCCGGCCTGCCAGCGCAGCGCGGCTTCCAGCCCCAGCGCGTCCAGCTGTGGCGGGCGCAGCAGCGTGGAAATGTCGCGCAGCTTGCCCACGGTGGCATCGGCCAGCTGGATGATCTGCTCCAGGTCTTCGCCGCGACGCGTGTCATCGGCCTCGTCCTGCGCGGCGTACGCCGACAGCTTCATCGCGGTGATCGCCTGGCCGATGTCGTCATGCAGGTCGCGCGAAATCGCGCGGCGCTCATCTTCCTGCAGCGAGAACAACCGCCCGGCCATCGCCTGCAACTCGCGGTTGCTGGTTTCCAGGGCTTCGCGGATCCGTTCGGGTTCGCTCAGGTCCCGCACGATCAACAGCTTGCAGTTGCGTCCGCCATAGCGCACGTCACCCACGGCCAGCCCGGCCTGGAAGCGCTGCCGGTCCAGCCGGCGCATGCCGATCACTTCACCGGCGCCGGTGCTCGGCAGCGGGATCGGCGCGAACAGCTGCGCCCGCACCCGCGCCAGATCACCGGCGTCCACCAGCGCCGACAGTGGCTCGCCCAGCAGCGTGTGCTGGCCATAGCCGAACTGCGCCGCCGCGCAGGCGTTGGCATACAGCACGTATTCGTCGGACAGGATCACCACGCCATCGGGCAGCACCCGCACCAGCTCGCGGAACTGCTCTTCACGCTCACGCAGCAGGCGGCGCGACTGCTCGCGCTCGGTGACGTCCTGCAAGGTGCCCAGCACGCGGGGCCGGCCGGCATCGTCGTGCCCGCTTTCGGCGCGCAGGTGCACCATCAGCGCACGTCCGTCCATCGCCAGCAGCGGCAGCAGCACGTCGATCTGCACCTGCTCGCCGGTCATGTCCTGCAGCAGCTGCTCACTCAGTGCAGCCGTGGCCGGGTCGGCCGGCACCAGCAGTTCCTCGAAGCGATGCCAGCGGCGCGCTTCCGGCGGACGGCGGCCCAGCAGGTGATAGACCTGGTTGGAATAGCGGCCCAGCCCGGTGGCCGGGTCCACTTCCCATGCGCCGATGCGGGCCATTTCGTGCGCTTCCTCGACCCGCGCCAGGGCCATGTCGCGGCGGCGCAGGGCCTGGGTTTCGCTGGTGCGGTCGATGGCGATCAGCAGCCGGGCAGGGCGTCCGCCGTAATTGATGGCGTTGCTGCGCATTTCCATGCGCCGGCGGCTGCCGTCACGCAACTGCAGGTCGGCGGTCAACACACACAGTTCGCCGGGCTCGGCGCGGAGCTCCGCCAGCTTGGCGGCCAGCTGGGGCTCGTCGCCGGGAGGCCACAGCGCGCTGATCGGCATGGCCATGAATCCCTCGCGGTCCCAGCCGAACAGGCTGCTCGCGGCGGGATTCACATCCAGGATCGCCAGGGATTCCAGGTCGTACACCAGGATCGGCCCGGGGTTGTCCTGGAACATCTGCCGGTGGCGGGCTTCGGAGCTCTCCAGCCGCGAATGGGCGTGCAGCACGTGCTGGGCCAGCGGACGCAGCAGCAGGTAGATCAGCCCGGCGCTGGCCACCACGAAGAAGGTGCCTTTGGCGGTCTGCCACCGCGCCGCAGTGGCCATGTCGCCGGCCATCACCTGCACCGCGGCATCGCTGCACAGGATCCACACCAGGGCCAGCACCAGGTAACCGGCCACCACCCGCCAGCGGTCGCGGCGCAGGGCCTGGGCGAGCGGGCGTTCGGGGGCGGTGGGGTGGGGCAGGCCGGAGGGGGCGACAGGCATGGACGGGTCGGGGACCTTCGGGGCGGGCGAACTGCATCTTAGTGGGTGTCATGCCATTTGGGGGTGCACGCCGCGCACCGCTCAATAATTGGCGAAATCCGCCGCTAACGATTGCGTTCCCGGTCGTCGGGTGCGTTATCGGAGTCTTACCGCGTGGACCAAGGGATTATCGCGAGTCTGCTGCAGCACCCATTGGCGTCGGCCTTGGTCATCCTCGACCGGGCCGGGCGGCCGCTGGCGGCCAACCCGGTCGCGCGCGAGCTTGGGCTGCCGGCAACCGTGGCGGCCTATGGCGAGCTGCTTGAAGACCTGCGCCTGCTGGCGGCTGATGGAGGCCTGGTGCCCTGCCAGCTGCCCGGCGGGCCGCGCGGTCGCCTGGACGGCTGGATGCGGGCCGTGCACGACCCGGACGGCAACCTGCTGGCCTTCACGCTGAGCGTGCCCGAGCCGGTGGCCAGCTATGCCGGCAGCCGCTGGGAGCTGGCCCTGGACCACGCCGGCCATGGCCTGTGGGACTGGGACCTGCCCAGCGACGCGGTGATCCGGTCACGGCGCTGGGACGACCAGCCGGTACCGGCCGAAGAAGTCACCCGGGGCGATGTCACCGCGGCATTGCTCGCTCCGGTCCATCCGGACGATCAGGCGGCCGTGCGCGCCGCCCTGGACGCCCACCTGCGCGGCGACGGCGAGGTGTACACCGCCCAGTACCGGTTGCGTCATCCCGACGGTGACTGGCGCTGGGTGCTCGACCGTGGCCGGGTGGTGGCGCGTACCGCCGACGGCCAACCCCTGCGCATGGTGGGCACGCACACCGAAATCCAGGCCCAGAAGCAGTTGGAGGCGCAGCTGCTGGAGCAGCAGGTGCACCTGCGCGAAGCCCAGCGCATCGCCAGCATGGGCAGCTGGTCGTGGGACCCGGCCGAGCGCCAGTTCTGGTGGTCGCCGGAGTTCCGCGCCCTGCTCGGCGTGGGCGAAGATCCGCTGAGCGGGCGTCGGCGCTGGTTGCGCCAGCTTGAACCGCGCTCGCGCAGCCTGCTGCGCCACGCCTGGCGGCGCATGCTGCGCGATGGCAAGCCGACCACGCTGGAGCTGGAACTGCCGCGCGAGCGCGAAGGTGCGTTGCACCTGCGGCTGTGGATGCAGCCGCTGCTCGGCGCAGACGGGCGCATCCAGCGCCTGCTGGGCCAGGTCCAGAACATCACCGAACAGCACCAGACCGACGCGCTGATCCGGTGGCGCACCGAACTGCTCAACCGCGTGTCGGCGCTGGGCCGCATCGGTGGCTGCGAAATCGAAGTAACCACCCGCCACATACAGTGGACCGAGGAGTGCTACCGCATCCACGGCCTGCGCAAGGAGCCGATCAGCCTGGACCAGGCGCTGGCCCTGTACACCCAGGATTCGCGCGATGCCTTCGAGGCCGCCTTGGAGCGTATCGCCGACGGCGGCCTGCCCGAGCAGCTGGATCTGTGCTTCTACCGCCAGTCCGGGCTGCGTATCTGGGTGCAGGTGCTGATCGAACTGGACCGTCGCGATGGCCTGCCAACCCGCTTCGTGGTGCTGTTCCGTGACATCACCCGCGAACGCGAAGCCAACGAGCGCATCGAACTGCTGGCCCACTACGACCTGCTGACGGGCCTGCCCAACCGCATGCTGCTGCGCGAACAGACCGCCGATGCCATCGAAGAGGCGCGCGACCGTGGCGCGCCGCTGGCCATGCTGTTCATCGACCTGGATGGCTTCAAGACCATCAACGACACTTTCGGCCACGCCACCGGCGATGCGCTGCTGAAGGCGGCGGCCAGCCGCCTGCACCAGAACCTGCGCAACGCCGACCTGTTCGGCCGTTTCAGCGGCGACGAGTTCATCGTGGTGCTGCGTGACCTGGCCGACCCCGAGGACGCCGGCCACGTGGCCCGCAAGCTGATCGCCTCGCTGGCTGAGCCGCTGCAGCGCGGCGAGACCACGCTGAAGGTGGGCGCCAGCGTGGGCATCGCCATGCTTGATCAGAGCCACCACGACTTTGAATCGCTGCTGCGCGCGGCCGACGCGGCGATGTACGCCGCCAAGGAAGCGGGGCGCAACACCTACCAGTATTACAGCCAGGACGCGCTGGCCAAGATCCAGCGCAAGCTGGAGATCGAGCATGCGCTGCTGGGCGCGATCGAGCGCGAAGAGTTCACCCTGGCCTACCAGCCTCTGCTGCACGCCGAGAACGATCAGCCGCCGGCGATCGAAGCCCTGCTGCGCTGGCATCGGCCCGGTATCGGCTACTGCAGCCCGGCCGAGTTCATTCCGATCGCCGAAAAATGCGGTGAGATCGTCCGCATCGGCGACTGGGTCCTGGCCGAGGCGTGCCGCCAGGCGGCCGCCTGGGATGCCGCCGGCCTGGCGTTCGACCGCGTGGCGGTCAACGTCTCGGCGGTGCAGCTGCGCGACCGCGGTTTCGCCGAGCGCGTGATCGACATCTGCCATGCCCATGGCTGGCCGCCGCAGCGGCTGGAGCTGGAGTTGACCGAATCTGCGTTGATCCGGGATACCGACGTCCTGCGCCACTGCTTCGACGTGCTCGAACGCCACGGCGTGCCGTTGGCGGTCGATGACTTCGGCACCGGTTTCTCCAACCTGCATTACCTCAACCGCTTCCCGGTGGGCCGCCTGAAGATCGACCGCAGTTTCGTGCAGGGCATGCTGCACGACACCGGCACGGCCGAAGTCACCCAGGCCATCGTCCACCTGGGCCATGCGCTGGGCATGAAGGTCGTCGCCGAGGGGGTGGAAACCGAGCAGGAAGAAGCCATGCTGCGCCGCCAGGGCTGCGACGAGATCCAGGGTTATCTGTATTCGCGCCCGCTCACCCCGCGTGACCTGGCGCAATGGCTGAAGACCGGCGGCACCCGCATCGCGCCGCGCGAGGCGGTGGTCGCGCTGAGCCACGCGATCTGATCGCGCGCGATCCCCCAACGTTCGCGGGGTTCCGTTGGTCACGCACATTTGGCGGGTAGAGCCGACCGTTGGTCGGCTGCTCCCGGTGCAGCCGACCAACGGTCGGCTCTACGTTCGTAGATGGCCTTACCCCAGCAGCCCCGGCATCTCCGCCACCGCGTCACCGACCCGCGCAATTTGATCGCACGCGACCCCCGGTAGAGCCGACCGTTGGTCGGCTGCTTCCGGTGCAGCCGACCAACGGTCGGCTCTACCAGAGAGGGTGGCTTGACGCGGTCTCATCACGCGCCGGCTTCCGGCCCCGAAACGATCATCAGCAGGTCCAGGAACACCAACATCGTCAGTGCGCGCGTCCGGCCGGGGTCCGTGTCGTCAACGGTCAGCGCGCGTGCACTCTGCCCGGACCTGTGCAGCAACGTGCCAGCGGGTAGTCCACGCCATGGGGCCTCCAGCACGAGATAGTCCTGCACATCCTCGGCCCCGTCATCTTCGATGAGGATCGCAGGGGGGCCGTCATCGAGCTGCACCGAGGAAACCTCAACGTTCGCATCGACACTGCCGGCGTCCGCGTCATCAAGGTCCTCCAGTGCGGCATACGGCTGCTGGAAGTCGCCCGTTTCATCCAGGGTGCGCCGGAGAATGTTCAGTTCCATGGGCTCAAGAAGCCACGGCTCGGCACCGGCGGGTAGTGGCTTCAGGTCAATCGAGAGGTGTGGCGTGAATTCAGCCATGGGGAAGCAACTCGTCTCAGGGGGAGCCGATGGTGGAAAAGTCCCGGGGCTGTGTCGATGCAACTTGTTGTAAAGCGTGTGTTTGCCTGGGGGATTGCCTGCCGGTGCAGCCGACCAACGGTCGGCTCTACGCTTGCGGGGTTCCGTGTGGGTGGTGTCGCCGTGGGCCGCGGCCCATGCCCTCGACCCACGCGATCTGGCCGCGCGCCATCGCTCAACGTTCGCGAGAGTCCGTTGACCGCACACCCCTGGCGGGTAGAGCCGACCGTTGGTCGGCTGCTCCCGGTGCAGCCGACCAACGGTCGGCTCTACCGCGGATCGCGTGGGTGCGCTTACCCCTGCGGGCCCGGAATCTCACCCACCGTGTCGCCTTCGTAGGTCTGCACGGACATGCGGTAGATGTCGGTCCAGCCAGCGTCGGGGCCAGGGCCCAACCGGTGTCGCCCTCCGAACATGTAGAGCGTTTCGCCCAATGACATGTGGCCGATCAGGTGTTGCGCGGCAATGCTGACTTGGAACTGGTGCAGGAACACCATCGGTTGCCCCTGGTGGTACAACCAGGCCGGCTCACCCACCCACTTCGGCTTGGCATCCATGCAGGGAAAGGCGTTTGCCAGCCGGGTGGCCAGCCATTTCTTGCGCGCCTTGGGTGCGCCCTGTTCCAGGTACTCGCGATAGAGCTGCCGGGCGAAATCTTCGGCGCCATCGGCTTCCATCGAGGCGGCATGCCGCTCCGCCGCCGCCATCGCTTCGCCCCAGAAGAGATGGAAATCTGTCACTTCGGACATACTGTTCCTTGTGGATGCCGGCACCCTTGCAGGCCGGCGCAGCAAAACAGGATACCCCCCGTGGCAACTCCGGATCGACGGCGGATGGACCGCGGTGGCTCAGACAATGATGGGGCGGGGCGCACAAACGTCGTCGGCCAACACCCGATGGCACAACTATCGGCCGTCGGCAGGCAGGCAACCACTACCGCAGCGCCATCCCATCCACGGCGCGTGCGTCCAGCTCTGGACATCGATTGAACACCGCGAACCGGTGCAGCGCCTTGCGCAGTTCAGGCAGGAAGTGATCGCGATCCAGATCGTCGCGCTCCACGTGCAGACTTATCACCTCCAGCCGCTGCTCGCTGCGGTGCGCCTTGCAGTCCACCCGGCCCACCACCTGGTCCCCGTACAACACGGGCAGGCAGAAGTAGCCATGCACGCGCTTGCTCGCCGGCACATAGCACTCGACCCGGTAGTCGAAGGCGAACAGGGCGCTCAGGCGGTCCCGGTGGATGACGAGGTTGTCGAACGGCGACAGGATTTTCACCTCGCGACGCAGTCGCATCGGGCGGTCCAGCGCGGCCACATCGACGTAGGCGGTCACCCCATCGTCGCCCTTGCACACGCTCACCTGACCCGCATCGACCCGTTCGTCGACCACCGCGCGCATCGCATCGCGCAGATCCTTTCCGGCCTGCAGGTGCAGCAGCTGTTTCAGGGTGAACACACCGTGTGACCGTCGCGTGGTCTCGAACAGATAGGTCGCGTACTCACCCAGCGTGGGAACGCGCAGGTCGATGTCGTCGGGCAGGCAGCGCTCGGCAAGGTCGTAGGATTTCTCCATGCCATTGCGCTCGCACACCATCAGGTCGCCGCGCATGAACAGCGTCTCGAAGGCGCGCCGGCCGGGCCCCTGGTTCCACCAGCTGCCGGCTTCCTTGGTGCCCGGGTCCAGGTGGCGCATCCGCATCGGGCCATCGGCGCGGATCCGCGCCAGGATCTGCTTCATCAGCTGCGGGTCGCCGCCACGGAAATAGCGGCTTTCGCCCGTCCGTATCGCGTGCATCCGGCGCAGCGCATAGCGGTAATCGCACATCGGAAGATAGGCCGCCGCGTGATACCAGTACTCGAAAATCTGCCGCTCGCCGACCAGGCGGTTCAAGTGCGCCGGGTCGTAATCGGGCACCCGATTCCACAGCACGTGGTGATGCGCGCGCTCCACCACCGACAGCGTATCGATCTGCACATAGCCCAGGTGGGCGATGGCGCGGTGGGTGCCCGCCGGGCCTTCGCCGAACGGCGCCCGTGACGCCAGCCCCTGCGCATGCAGTGCCACGCGCCTCAAGCCGGATGTCATGGACGGTGCGGGGGATGCATCGGGTCCGGGGAAGCGGTCACTACGGCATCGCCACTCAGCCCCAGGTCCCAGGCCAGGCCGATCAATGCCGGGTCCACGGCAGCGGCGCCTGACGATCCGGCAAGCCCGCCCTGTGCCGCCAGCTGCGCCAGTTCCCGCTGCGCCACCTGCTCTAGCTCGGCCAGCAATGCCCGTCCGCGAAGCGGCTCGGGCGTGCGAACAGGCGAGGGCGGGGGGATGCGTTCCTCAGGTGCCGCCACTGCCTCGCGCAGGGGGGCGGAAGAGGTGAGCGCGGCATGGGGGGTGTTCGTCAACAGCATGGGTCGATCATCTGCAGCCAGGACGGATCTTGCAAGCACAACGGCCCCGGGGAAACCGGGGCCGTTGTGGGCGCCGTTGCCGACGCGGAACATCTGGGTCAGAACAGCTCGACCGCGCCAGCGGCCATGCTCTGCTGAGCAACGGCCTTGTGCGGCGGGCGTTCCCACTCGCTGCGCATTTCACGCAGGCGGCTGCCGGTGCGCTGCAGGGCGCTGACGACTTCTTCGTCGAACACGCCGCCATTGCGATGCAGCAGTTCCTGCAGGGCCACCGCTTCGCGGTTGATGGCGGTCAGGCGGTCCAGGTGGGTATGCACGCCGCCCAGCGCCTGGGTGGCGATGTCTTCGAACTGCAGGGCGCGGACCGCTTCGGCCACGCTGCTGTCGATGGCACGGCCACACTCGGAGATCTCGCGCATGCCGTCGCCGAGCGAGGCATTGATCTGGGCCACGTTGTCCAGCATCTGCGCTGCTTCGTGACGCGCTTCGCGGGAGCGGTCCATGTCGCGCGAGGCCATGTGCGAGACCGTCTCGCGGACCTTGGCGATGGCGTCCTTGGAGCTGTGCGCCAACTTGCGGATCTGCTCGTTGAACGTGGTGGAGCGCTCGGAGAGGTTGCGCACCTCGTCGGCGACCACCGCGAAGCCGCGACCGGCCTCACCGGCACGGGCCGCTTCGATGGCCGCGTTCAGCGCCAGCAGGTTGGTCTGGTCGGCAATCGACTTGACGTCTTCCAGCAGGGCGAAGATGCCATCCAGGTGCTGCGCCATCTGGTCGATGTGCTGCACGGTGTTGCTGCTCTGGCCGCTGACCTGCTCCAGGGCTTCCACCAGCTGTTCCATGCGGTGGCTGGCATGCTGGGCGAAGCGGGCCACGTCGACACCGGCGCCGCCGTCTTCACCGGCACGGTCGACGATGCGGGCCAATGCCTGGCTTTGCTGGCGCGACTTGCGGTTCATGGCGTCGAAGCTGCCACCCAGGCCGCTGACCGCATGGCGGATCAGATCACGGGCGCGTTCGACTTCGCCGCGGGAGCCGTCCACTTCGTTGGCAACGAAGCTGCGCAGCTCGGTGAGCAGCTGGTCCTGCTCACGCAGGATGCGGGCATGCTCGGGGGATCGCTGGGTCTGGGCCCGGGCGGTCCACCAGGCAAAGCCCAGCCAGCTGAGCGTCATCGTGGTCAGGATGGCCCAGCGCAGCGCGGCGGGCCATTCGAAACCGATGGCGAAAGGAAGAAGCAGGGTCAGGACCAGGGGGGCGGCCAGACGGATGAAGATGCGTGAGTACATGGACGTTCTCGGGAAGTGCACGGTTGAGGTATCGGCCGTACCCCCATTTGCTTTAGTGCTGCACTGCACATTCCATCGAAAAACCTCCCCGCGGTAGAGCCACCCCATGGGTGGCTGCGGGATCCCCGACCGCCCAACCCAGCCACCCATGGGGTGGCTCTACCCGCATCCATCAACGGTAGAGCCACCCCATGGGTGGCTGCACGCAACCCCTCATCCCGAAGCCACACATGGTGTGGCTCTACCCGCCCGCCGTGACTCAGCGCAGCTGGCGGTCCACCGCTTCGATCATCGCCTTGCGCGAGAACAGGAAGTCCCAGTATTGGCCGCCGGTCTGGCGCCACAGCACCGCCGAACGCACCGCCGCCAGCAGCAGGGCGCGGATCTCGGCCACCACCCCGGCCTGGCCCAGGTAGTGCGGGTTGCCCTGGACCATCACCCGCGGCTTCAGATTGCTGATGGTGTCCGCGTACAGCCCGCCCAGGGCGGCCAGCACGTCCGGGTGGGCGCTGTCGCCGAGCTCGGTGGCCTGGCGCTGGGCGCGCTCGATGCCCTGGCTCACCTTGTCCACCACCGCATGCTCACGCACGAACCGGCGCTCCAGCTGCAGCACGGCCAGCGCCAGCCGGGGCAGGGCATCGTCCTGGCCCTGGTTGCGGAAATAGTTGTGCAGCAGGCGCAGCCCCGAGGCCACGTTGGCCGGGCTGCCGTAGATGGCCTGTGGGGTCTCGGCATCGATGCGGAACACGCTGTCTACGGCGGTGCGCACCACGGCCGCTTCGGAGTGGCCGGTTTCGGCGATGCGGCGCACCTGCTGCAGGGCCTGGGCGATGCCGGCCAGTGCAAGAACGCGGTCGTCGACGGAAAAACTCATGCAGCAGATACCTCGAAGGGGGAAGGGGCAGTCCGCAGCCGCTGTTCCAGCGGCGCGTCGGTGGCGGCGATCACCGCGCCACCCAGGCAGACCTCATCGTCATACAACACCAGCGATTGACCGGGGGTGACGGCGCGTTGCGGGCGCGCAAACAGCACCTCCAGGGTGCCATCGTCGCGCACGGTCACCGTGCAGGGTTCATCGGGCTGGCGGTAGCGGGTCTGCGCGGTGCAGTCGAAACGGCGGGCGGGTGGGGCGCCGGCGATCCAGTGGGCGGCCTCGGAATGCAGCCGGGTCGAGAGCAGCCAGGGGCTGTCACGGTCCTGGTCCACGTAGAGCACGTTGCTGGCCACGTCCTTGCCCACCACATACCAGGGCGCGGCCGGGCGGCCACGTACGCCGCCGATGTTCAGGCCCTCGCGCTGGCCCAGGGTGAAATAGAACACGCCGGGGTGTTCGGCGATCAGGGCGCCGGCCGGGTCGCGGATCTCGCCGGTCCTGGCCGGCAGGTAGCGGCCCAGGAACTCGCGGAAGTCGCGCTCGCCGATGAAGCAGATCCCGGTGGAATCCTTCTTGGCGTGGGTGGGCAGTCGCGCGTCGCGGGCGATCCGGCGCAGGTCGTTCTTCTGCAGGTCGCCGATCGGGAACAGGGTGGCCGCCAGTTGTTCCTGGCCCAGCTGGTGCAGGAAGTAACTCTGGTCCTTGCTGCGGTCGGCGCCGCGCAGCAGCGCCCAGCGCCCACCCACCTGCGCCACGCGGGCGTAGTGGCCGGTGGCGATGCGTTCGGCACCCAGTTCGCGGGCCGCGTCCAGGAAATGCTTGAACTTCACTTCCCGGTTGCACAGCACGTCCGGATTGGGGGTGCGGCCGGCGGCGTATTCGGCCAGGAAGTGCGCGAAGACGCCCTGCCAGTATTCGGAGGAGAAATCGCGGAAGTGGAACGGGATGCCCAGCAGGCCGCACACGGCCACCGCGTCGCGGCGGTCGTCCTCGGCCCGGCAGTCGCCGCTGCCGTCGTCTGCCCAGTTCTGCATGAACAGCCCGGCCACCGGCTCGCCCTGCTGGACCAGCCGCCAGGCCGCCACCGAGGAGTCCACGCCGCCGGACACGCCGACCATCACCCGGGGCGTGCTCATGCGGTTTCCTTCAGGAGCGACAGGGGATGGCGATGGCCGCCCAGGTAGTCGGCCACGACCTCCCAGACCAACGGGCTGCGCAGGCGTGCCGCACTGGCCTGCAGCTCGGCCGGGGTCAGCCACAGCGCGCGCAGGATGCCCGTGTCCAGCGGCCGGGCCGGATCGTGCTCGACCGGCGCGGCAGCGAAGGCGAAGCGCAGGAAGGCGGTGCCGTCGGGCGCGGTCCACTGGTAGACGCCGATGAAGGCGCTCAGGCGCACCGTCCAGCCGGTTTCTTCCAGGGTCTCGCGCACCGCCGCGGCGGCCAGGCTTTCGCCCGCCTCCAGGTGCCCGGCCGGCTGGTTGAGCACGTCACGGCCGTCGATACGCTCTTCCACCAGCAACAGGCGCCCGTCACGCACCACAACGGTGGCGACGGTGACATGGGGCGTCCAGCGCGGGTCCTGCACGGCATTCACCTCAGTATTCGTCCGTCTCGGTCAGCTCGTTTTCCATGGCATCGGCGGTGCGCATGGCCGCATCGATGGCATCGCTCAGCGCGGCCGAACTGGCATTGGCGTCCACCTTGACCACGAACATGGCCAGCTGGTCCTGCTTCACCCAGGCGCCCATCTTGGCGTCCTGCGAGTCTTCCAGCAGGCGGTTGGCCACCGCGGCCGGGAACTGCTTGCCGGGGGAGTTGTAGCCGGGCGACCAGATCTCGCGGATCTTGTGGCTGCCAAACTCTTCCACCGACGAACGTACGAACACCAGCTGGGTACGGTCCTCGCCGGCATCGAAGACCAGCTTGTAGTCGCCGTCCTCGTCGATCTCGTAGGGGTAGTCCAGCTGCTTGAGCACACGGCCGACGGCCTTGTCGGGTTCGGCTGCGTGGGCGCCGAACATCGTGGCGGTCAGCAACAGCGCGGTGACGATCCTTTTCATGAAATCCCTGTGAAAGTGTGGGGTGGGTATGCAGATTGTGAAGGGCGACAGAGGCGGCGTCCAATCCCGCTATAATGTGCGGATGCCCCGCGAGCCCAACCAAGAACCCCACCACGATCACGGCGTCATGCTGGAACCGGCCCGGCCGGAGGTGGCACCGCCGCCGTTCTACCAGGTGATGCTGCTGAACGATGACTACACCCCGATGGATTTCGTGGTGACCGTCCTGCAGAGTTTCTTTGCCATGGACCTGGACAAGGCCACCCAGGTGATGCTCCACGTCCACACCCGCGGTCGCGGCGTGTGCGGGGTGTTCACCCGTGAGGTTGCCGAGTCCAAGGTGGCCCAGGTCAACGAATTCTCGCGCATGAACCAGCACCCGCTGCTGTGCACAATGGAAAAGACCAGCGGCTAGCCGCCGGTGCGTGCCAACTGACGCAGGGCCATGGCCGCCACCGCCAGATCGACGTCGGCGGCGCTGCCATCCTCGAGGAACCACACCGCCGACAGCCCGGCGCTGGCCGCGATCCAGCGCAGCAGGCGCGTGCGCTCCAGTCCGGCCAGCGCGCTGACCTGGTCCACGCGGCGGTCAAAGATGTCCGGGTGGATGGCCACATGGATGCCCGGCCCGCACAGATCCGGGTTGCGGAACAGCACGGTGTAGTCGAAGGCGCGGTCGCCAAGCAGGCGCTTGGGGTCGATGGCCAGCCAGCCGCGCGCACCGCCGTCGAGCACGTTGTCATGGTGCAGGTCGCCATGCAGCGGGCGCACCTCGATCTGCGTGGCCAGCACTGCCGTTGCCAGTGATCTGCACTGTTCCAGCAATGGCGACAGCGCCACGCCGGGCTGTAGCAGCGCCTGGAACCAGCCCCGCAGTGGCACCAGCCCCTCCGGCACCGCGCCGCGCGGGCGGTGCAGGCGTTGGGCGGCCGTGCACAGCAGCGCGGTGGCCTGCGCATCCTGGCCGGCGATGGACATCGGCCGCAGCGATTCGCCCGGTTGGGCGCGCTCCAGCAGCACCGCCTCGTGGTCATGGGCCAGCAGCCGCACCGCGCCGTCGCCGTCCCACCAGCGCAGCAGCCGGTGGCCGTTGCGCTCCTCGGTCTCCGTGCTCACCTTCAACATGGCCGCGGAACCGTCGGGGAGGCGGACCGGCCACAGGCGGGCGTGCGGGGTGGTGATGACGTCGCCATCACGGACAAGCTGCCATTTCGTGAGCTGGAGTTCAGGCATCATGGAGTTGCTGGGAAGCACCTTGGGGAAACCGGGTGGGGTTGGACCGCTAACGCTGTCTGAACGCACCAATCCGCTAGGGTGATGGAAATTGCGCAGCTAGGCCGCATATTGTTCCCACCTGCCGCCGGAGTAGAACATGTTCAGTAAAGACCTCGAACACACCATCGGTCAGTGCTACAAGCGCGCCCGTGAGGCCCGGCATGAATTCATGACGGTGGAACACCTGCTGCTGGCACTGCTCGACAACCCGTCCGCCCAAGCCGTGCTGAAGGCATGCGGGGCCGACGCCGAGCGCCTGCGCCAGGAGCTGGAGCAGGCCATCGAGGCCTCGGTCTCGCGCCTGGCCGAAGATGATGGCCGCGATACCCAGCCCACGCTTGGCTTCCAGCGTGTGCTGCAGCGGGCCGTGTACCACGTGCAGTCCTCGGGCAAGAAGGAAGTGACCGGCGCCAACGTGCTGGTAGCCATCTTCGGCGAGAAGGACTCCCACGCGGTCTATTACCTCAACCAGCAGGATGTGACCCGGCTGGATATCGTCAATTACCTGTCCCACGGCATCGCCAAGCCGGGCGAAGACGGCGAAGTGCCGCCGGCCGCCGATGGTGAAGGCCGCGCCGAGGGCGGTGAGGGCGAAGGCAAGGGCGATGCGCTGGCCGAGTTTGCCAGCAACCTCAACGAGGCCGCCCGCAATGGCCGGATCGACCCGCTGGTGGGCCGTCGCGATGAAATCGAGCGGACCATCCAGGTGCTGTGCCGCCGCCGCAAGAACAACCCGCTCTACGTGGGCGAGGCCGGCGTGGGCAAGACCGCCATCGCCGAAGGCCTGGCCAAGCGCATCGTCGAAGGTTCGGTGCCCGACGTGCTGGCCGATGCGATCATCTACTCGCTCGACCTGGGCGCACTGGTGGCCGGCACCAAGTACCGGGGCGACTTCGAAAAGCGCCTCAAGGGTGTGCTGACCGCGCTGAAGAAGATGCCCAATGCGGTGCTGTTCATCGATGAGATCCACACCATCATCGGTGCCGGGTCGGCGTCGGGCGGCACCATGGATGCCTCCAACCTGATCAAGCCGGCCCTGGCGTCGGGCGAGCTGCGCTGCATCGGCTCGACCACGTTCCAGGAGTATCGCGGCATCTTCGAGAAGGACCGCGCGCTGGCGCGGCGCTTCCAGAAGATCGACATCGTCGAGCCGACCGTGGGCGAAACCTACGAGATCCTGCAGGGCCTCAAGCCGCGTTACGAAGCGCACCACGGCGTGACCTACGCCGACGATGCGCTGCAGGCCGCGGTGGACCTGTCGGTCAAGCACATCGGTGACCGTTTGCTGCCGGACAAGGCGATCGACGTGATCGACGAAGCCGGCGCCCGCCAGCGCCTGCTGCCCGAGGGCGAGCGCAAGGAGCTGATCGACATCGAGGAGATCGAAACGATCGTGGCCAAGATGGCGCGCATCCCGGCAAAGCAGGTCAGTGCCACCGACAAGGACGTGCTGCAGCACCTGGAGCGCAACCTGAAGATGGTGATCTTTGGCCAGGATCCGGCCATCGAGACGCTGTCGTCGGCGATCAAGCTGGCCCGTTCGGGCCTGGCCAACCCGGAGAAGCCGATCGGCAACTTCCTGTTCGCCGGCCCCACCGGTGTGGGCAAGACCGAGGTGACCAAGCAGCTGGCGCTGCAGCTGGGCATCGAGCTGGTCCGCTTCGACATGAGCGAGTACATGGAGCCGCATTCGATCAGTCGCCTGATCGGTGCGCCCCCGGGCTATGTCGGCTTCGACCAGGGCGGCCTGCTCACCGAGAAGATCGTCAAGACCCCGCATTGCGTGCTGCTGCTGGACGAGGTGGAAAAAGCCCACCCGGACATCTTCAACATCCTGCTGCAGGTCATGGACCGTGGCGTGCTCACCGACACCAACGGGCGCGAAGCCAACTTCAAGAACGTGGTGCTGGTGATGACCACCAACGCCGGCGCGGCCCAGGCCTCGCGGCGTTCGATCGGCTTCACCCGCCAGGATCACGCCACCGACGCGATGGAAATCCTGCGCAAGAGCTTCACGCCGGAATTCCGCAACCGCCTCGATGCGGTGGTGCAGTTCCAGCCGCTGGGCTTCGAGCACATCCTGCGCGTGGTCGACAAGTTCCTGATCGAGCTGGAGATGCTGCTGCAGGAGAAGCACGTCAGCCTGTCGGCCACGCCCACCGCGCGCGACTGGCTGGCCCGCCATGGTTTCGACCCGCTGATGGGCGCCCGCCCGATGGCGCGCGTGATCCAGGACAAGGTGAAGCGTCCGCTGGCCGACGAACTGTTGTTCGGCAAGCTGGTCAACGGTGGCCGGGTCAGCATCGACGTGCGCGACGACGAGCTGTTCGTGGAAACGCAGGCCGAACCGGAGCGCCTGCTGCCGGCAACGGTGTAAAACACGACCGTTGGTCGTGACGTGCAGCCGGTACATGAAAAGGCCCCGCAAGGGGCTTTTTCATGTCCGCCGATCCAGTGCTCAGCGCCGCGCGCGCGCCCGCGCACCGAACTGCTGCGGCGTGATCGGCTCCACCTCACTCACGGTGCACTTCTGCGTTTTGGTGCGCAGGCTGCTGACGCCGCCGCCGCACAGCTGCCCATCACGCTCGGGGGTGACAAAGCGCAGGTCCGAGGTCTGTGCGGCGCTGGTGCAGCTGTCCTTGAAGCGCACGACGTAGTGCTGGTCGGCGTTGCGCAGCAGGATGTCGCGGTCGGCGCCGGCGCGCACGATCTGCTGGTCGGCCGACAGCGTGATGCATGCGGTGTCGGCGGCGGGCGCCGGTTCGGCGGCCTGGGCCGCAGTGGCAAGACAGGTGCAGGCCAGCAGGCTGAGCAGGGACAGGGTCTTCATGGCAGGGGCCGGGGGATGGCGATCCGGATTGGATCGGCAACCAGAGTGCGGGGTGCCGCGCCAGTGCGAATCTGCGTCAAGGCAGCCTTACCGATGTCAGGGTGCACAGGGTCAGGGTGTCGCTTGGCAGGGGGGTGGCCGCTTTATCGCGGCCACGCAAAAAGGCCAGCTCCTGGCTGGCCTTCTGGCGGGGCTTCTGTTGGGAAGCCGCCCCGAACCGCTTACTTCATGCGGTACGTGATACGACCCTTGGTCAGGTCGTAGGGCGTCATTTCGACCTTGACACGGTCGCCCGTCAGGATGCGGATGTAGTTCTTGCGCATGCGGCCGGAGATGTGGGCGATGATTTCATGCCCATTTTCCAGTCGTACGCGGAAAGTGGTGTTCGGCAGCGTCTCGCTGACGGTGCCTTCGAACTCGATGGAGTCGTCTTTCGACATGTAGTCCTGTGCAGTTCTGTAAACGGCCGAGCTGGCCTTAAGAGCGGGCATTTTACGCGGGTTCGCCCGTTCATGCAAAGTTTGCGTTAAGCGGCCCGATTTACCAGCGATTCACCCGCCGCGCACCCGCACTTCCGGCCGCAGGCCTTCCCCCCGCAATCCCGACCGATCACCGGTAGTGCCGGCCGCTGGCCGGCTCCTCCTGATCTCGACCGCGCCAGGTACTGCCGGCCGCTGGCCGGCTCCTCCTGATCTCGACCGCGCCGGGTAGTGCCGGCCGCTGGCCGGCTCCTCAGGATTCCTGGCTTGCCAGCACCGCCGCCGCCATCTCACCAAACCCCGTCGTCCAGCTCCCCACCGCCGCATCCATCCGCACCTGCTCCCGCACCAGCGCCAGAAAGCGCTCACGCGGCCAGTGTTCGGCGCCCATGCTCAGCAGATGATCGTTCTCCACCTGGGCATCGATCAGTGGCCAGCCCCACTGTGCCAGGCGGCGGGCCAATGCGGCCAACGCCACTTTGGAGCCACCACTGGCGGCGCTGAACATGCTCTCCCCGAAGAACATCTGCCCGATCGCCACGCCGTAGATGCCGCCCACCAACCGCTCGCCATCGAACACTTCCACCGAATGCGCGTGCCCCATTCGGTGCAGGGCCACATACGCGTCGCGCATCCCATCGGTGATCCACGTCCCGTCCTGGCCCGGGCGGAAACTGCCCGCGCAGGCGGCGATCACCTCGGCAAAGCACGTGTCGGCACGTACCACCCACGGGCTGGCACGCAGGCTGCGGCGGAACCGCGACGACAGGTGCACGCCGTCGGTGCGGAACACCATGCGCGGGTCCGGCGACCACCACAGTAGTGGCTGCCCGTCGGAAAACCACGGGAACACGCCGCCGGCATAGGCATTGAGCAGCCGCACCGGCGTCAGGTCGCCACCGATGGCCAACAAACCATCCGGTTCGCGCAACGCGGTCTCGGCAGGAGGGAAGGGAGCGTTGTGCGCGTCGGCCAGGCGCCAGGGATGCGAGCGGGTCATGTGGGAAGTGTAAGCGCTGGCCACGCGGCCCCGGGCGTCATGCTCACGCCGCTGGCGTCCAGGCTGGCGTGAGCGGCGCTGCATTTCCCAAACGCGCGCGACCGGCTCAGACTTTGCGCCCCGTCCAGCGTGTTGCCCACTGCATGAATCCCCTGATTGACAGCATCCTGTCCCGGCATGCGCGCGATGGTCATCGCGTCGACAGCGTCAGCCCGATGCTGGACCTGGCCGAGCAGGATCCCGCCGCCCTCGAGACGCTGTTGATGCAGTCCATGCGGCGCGATTGCACGCCGGCAACATTCCTGGACCGTGCGCTGGGCCTGTTGACGGACGATCGGTTGATCGCGGTGGCCGACGCCGCATGGCGAACACTCCTGGGCGACCCGGCCCACCGACAGGCGCGCCAGATCGTGGGCTACGCGCTGTACCAGGCCTGCGATGTGCTGATCGACGACTGGGAGGCTCTGCTTGCGGTGGCCGGGCAGCAGGGATGTGCGGCGACCTACCCATGGCGCGGGCTGCCGGCGGACGTGGCTGCGCGTTGGGCGGTTGCGCTGGAGGTGGCGGAAGGGCGGGACGACGTCGACCGGGCCCTGGCGCTGGTCAAAAGCAGGCGCGCAACCGTGCAGGGCCAGGCGCGGGCCTATCTGGAGCGGGCGACGGGGCAGGCGGCGGACACGTGGGCGCACGAGGCGGGAATCGATCGGACCACCGGCACGCCACTGCACACCGACCAACCGCTGCACCTGCGTTTCGCGCCCGCACAGCGGGCGGCCCAGAACGCGGATGCAGCGCCGTGGCGTCGGCGGCTCTGGCGGCTGCATGCCACCTGGAACCAGGGCGAATCACGCGGCCACGCCCACATGGGCGGGCATATGCAGCCTCGCTGCGGCGTGTGTCACGCGCCGTTGCAGCGGTTGCTGTCGCTGGACGCGCGGCACGTGGGCGCAACGGCGGAGGGCGTGCTGACGCTGGGCCTGTGCCTGGACTGCTGCGGCTGGAGTGGCATCGGGCCGCTCTTCTACCGGCATGCCGCCGAGGGGCTTCCGCAGGCGCACCCGAGCCAGTGCCGCGATGTGCCTGCTGCGGATGTCGAGGGGTGCGGGGTGCTGATGGAGGCGGACGTTGAGCTGGTGTCGCTGCCCGGGCAACGCTGGCGGGAACAGGATTGGGGGGTGTCCAACGGTGACGAAAATCTTTCGCGTGTGGGCGGTGCGCCGAGCTGGGTGCAGTCCGCGCAGTACCCCTTGTGCCCCGACTGTGGTGCGGCCATGCCAGTGGTGATGCAGCTCGACTCCGTTCTGCCCGCCGTCGACGGCGGCATCCTGCTGTGGGGCAGCGGGGGCATGCTCTACACATACTGGTGCGATGGGTGCGCGGTCAGTGCGCACCTGTGGCAATGCACCTGAGGCACAACTCCCGGCGTCCGCCCGGCGGGTCTCAGGGGTCCTGCCGGAACGGACTGTGCCCGGCGAGCGTATGCGCATAGCGCGCCACCTCGTCGCGCTCGTGTTCGCACCAGTCGGCCAGCGCTTCGGCAAAGGCGGGCTCGGCCACCCAATGACGGCTGCGTACCGTCTGGGGCAGGAAGCCGCGCGCCAGCTTGTGCTCGCCCTGCGCACCGGGCTCGAAATGCGTCAGGCCTTCGCGCAGGCAGTACTCGATGCCCTGGTAGTAGCAGGTTTCAAAATGCAGGCCGGGCAGGGTGGCCCCGCCCCAGTAACGTCCGTACAGCGTCGTGGTGCCGCGCAGGCAGAGCGCGCCGGCCACGGGCGCGTCGTCGATCAGGGCCAGGAAGATCACCAGCTGGCGCGGCATCCGGGCAGCCAGGTGGCGCAGGAACGGCAAGGTGAGCGCCGGTGCGTTCCCGTACTCGGCAAAGGTCTGCAGGTAGAACCCGTGCATCGCCAGCAGGTCCTCTTCGCTGGCCTCATCGCCATGCACGATCCGGTAGCTCACGCCGGTGCGGGCCAGCTTGGCGCGCTCCTGGCGGATGTTCTTGCGGTGCTTGTGGTTCATCGCCGCAAGGAATGCGCCGAACTCACGCCACTGGCCGGTGTTGTGCCATTGGAACTGGATGTCCTCGCGCAGCATCCAGCCCGGTCCGAACGCGGCGTCCTCTTCGGCCGGATGGAAATTGATGTGTGCCGACGACCAGCCCATGCGCGCCACTTCAGTGCGTAGCCGCTCGGCGAGCACGGCGCGGTCGGCATCGCCACGCGCGAGCAGGCGCGGCCCGGTCACCGGCGAGTACGGCACCGCCCCCAGCCACTTCGGGAAGTAGTCCAGGCCATGGCGCGCATACGCGTTGGCCCAGGCGTGGTCGAACACGAACTCGCCATGCGAGTTGTCCTTCAGGTAGCCCGGGATGGCGGCGACCAGCGTGTCGCCCTCCCACAGCGTGAAGTGGCGGGGTCGCCAGCCCCATTCCGGGCGCAGGCAGCCATGGTCTTCCAGGCCGGCCAGGAACGCGTGGCTGACAAACGGATTGCTGCCGTCATGGAGGGCATCCCAGGCGGTGGCGGGGACATCGGACAGGCGATGCAGGAAGCGTGTGTCGGGCATGTGGGAAGGATAGGGCAGAGCGACGGGATGCGGGTGCGCGACGGCGCGCCACGAAAAAGGCCGACGCTTTCGCGCCGGCCTTTTCCTTTCAAGCGGTTGGGGCCGGAATCAGCTGGCCATGCCCTTTGCATCCAGATACCGCTCGGCGTCCAGCGCGGCCATGCAGCCGAAACCGGCCGAGGTGATCGCCTGGCGGTAGTGCTGGTCGGCCACGTCGCCGGCGGCGAACACGCCCTCCACCGAGGTCTGGGTGGCGTTGCCGCCCAGGCCCGAACGGATGTCCAGGTAGCCGTTGTTCATGGTCAGCTGGCCGTCGAACAAGCTGGTGTTGGGGTGGTGACCGATGGCCACGAAGAAGCCGTGCGCCTCGATGTCGCGGGTGGTGCCGTCCAGGGTCGACTTGACGCGCACGCCGGTGACGCCGGCCTCGTTGCCCAGCACTTCGTCCACCTGGTGGTGCCACACGGTCTCGATCTTGCCGGCGGCCACCTTGGCAAACAGCTTGTCCTGCATGATCTTCTCCGCCTTGAGGGTGTCGCGGCGGTGGACCAGGTAGACCTTGCGGGCGATGTTGGACAGGTACAGGGCCTCTTCCACGGCGGTGTTGCCGCCGCCCACCACGACCACGTCCTGGTCACGGTAGAAGAAGCCGTCGCAGGTGGCGCAGGCGGAGACGCCGCGGCCCTTGAATTCCTCTTCGGTCGGAATGCCCAGGTACTTGGCGGTGGCGCCGGTGGCAATGATCAGCGCGTCGCAGGTGTATTCGGCGCTGTCGCCAATCAGCCTGAACGGACGCTGGGCCAGGTCGGCGGTGTGGATGTGGTCGAAGATCACCTCGGTCTCGAAGCGCTCGGCATGGGCCTGCATGCGCGCCATCAGGTCCGGACCCATCAGGCCATGTGCATCGCCCGGCCAGTTGTCCACTTCGGTGGTGGTCATCAGCTGGCCACCCTGCTGCAGGCCGGTGATGACCACTGGCTTGAGGTTGGCGCGGGCGGCGTAGACGGCGGCGGTCCAGCCGGCCGGGCCGGAGCCGAGGATGACGAGCTTCTGGTGGCGGGAGGGCGTGGAATTGCTCATGTAGACTCGCGTAAAGGTGACGGGATGGGGCGCCGGCGGTGCATTGCGGGACGTCCGTGACAGGTCATAGAGTGGCGGCAGGGGCAGGGCGATTCAAGGTGAACGGTGGAACGGTGGAACCTGCAGGGCGTGTGGCGGGCCCCGTGCCGGAGTTTTGACACGGGCCGGGCCGGGCGGGCATGCCCACCGGCGGTCCAGACCTACCGGGGTGCCTGCCAGTCGTTTATTATCAAGCACTAACAGTGCATTCCCAAGGTGTGGTCTAAGGTGGCGAAGCAGCTCCCGGAACGATCCAAGTCTCCTGACAGCAAACCGTCGCGCAAAGCGGCAGCCGCGCCTGCGCCTGCCGACAATCCGCGTCGCCAACGGCTGTGGCGCGACCTCGGGCTGATCGCGATCGCCCCGGCGCTGCTGTACCTGGTGGCCAGTCTGTTCACCTATTCGGCCGCCGATCCGGGCTGGTCGCATACCGGCAGCGTGGTGGCCCCGGTGCACAACATGGGCGGCCGCGTGGGCGCCTGGATCGCCGATGTGCTGCTGCAGTTGTTCGGCTACATCGCCTTCGTGCTGCCGATCGTGCTCGGCGCGCTGGCCTGGATCGCGATGTTCGGCCTCAAGCGCGAGAGCAAGGGCGAGCATGACCTGGACCCGGCGCTGCGCCTGGTCGGCCTGGTCGGTTTCCTGATTGCCGGCACCGGTTTCCTGCATGTGCGCCTGTTCACCGGCGACGTCGCCCATGCCGGCGGCATTCTCGGGCGGCTGGTCGGCAACTCGCTCAGCGCCGGTTTTGGTGCGCTGGGCGCGAACCTGTTCGTGCTGGTGCTGCTGCTGGCGTCGATCACCCTGGCCACCGGCATCTCCTGGTTCGTGGTGATGGAGAAGATCGGTCGCTGGGTGCTGGCGCTGCCGCCGCTGTTCAACAAGAAGAAAGAGCAGGCCACCGAGTGGCAGCAGACCCGCGCCATGCGCGAAGAGCGCCAGGAAGTGCGCAAGGTCGATGCCGAGGTGCGGGCCAAGCGCGAGCCGGTCAAGATCGAGCCGCGCCCTGAGCCGGTGCTGGAAAAGAGTGATCGTGCCAAGCGCGAGACCCAGATTCCGATGTTCCGCGGCGTCAACGGTGATGGCTCGGACCTGCCGCCGCTGGCGCTGCTGGATGATCCCAAGCCGCAGCCCAAGGGCTACGACGAGGACACCCTGGAGACCCTGTCGCGGCAGATCGAGTTCAAGCTCAAGGACTTCCGCATCGAAGCGCAGGTGGTGGGCGCATACCCCGGCCCGGTGATCACCCGCTTCGAGATCGAGCCGGCACCGGGGATCAAGGTCAGCCAGATCAGCTCGCTGGACAAGGACATCGCCCGCGGCCTGTCGGTCAAATCCGTGCGCGTGGTCGATGTGATCCCCGGCAAGTCGGTGGTCGGCCTGGAGATCCCCAACGTCACCCGCGAAATGATCTACCTGTCCGAACTGCTGCGCTCCAAGGAGTACGACAAGTCGGCCAGCCCGCTGACCCTGGCGCTGGGCAAGGACATCGCCGGGCGCCCGACCGTGGCCGACCTGGCGCGCATGCCGCACCTGCTGGTGGCCGGTACCACCGGTTCGGGCAAGTCGGTGGCGGTCAACGCCATGGTGCTGAGCCTGCTGTACAAGGCCTCGCCGAAAGACCTGCGGATGCTGATGATCGACCCGAAGATGCTCGAGCTGAGCGTCTACCAGGGCATCCCGCACCTGTTGGCGCCGGTGGTGACCGACATGAAGGAAGCCGCCAACGGCCTGCGCTGGTGCGTGGCCGAAATGGAGCGGCGCTACAAGTTGATGAGCGCGGTGGGCGTGCGCAACCTGGCCGGCTTCAACAAGAAGGTCAAGGACGCCGAGGACGCCGGGCAGCCGATGATGGACCCGCTGTTCAAGCCGAACCCGGAGCTGGGCGAAGCCCCGCGCCCGCTGGAGACGCTGCCGTTCATCGTGATCTTCATCGACGAATTCGCCGACATGATGATGATCGTCGGCAAGAAGGTCGAAGAACTGATCGCACGTCTGGCGCAGAAGGCCCGTGCAGCCGGCATCCACCTGATCCTGGCCACCCAGCGCCCGTCGGTGGACGTGATCACCGGCCTGATCAAGGCCAACATTCCCACCCGCATCGGCTTCCAGGTCAGTTCCAAGATCGATTCGCGCACCATCCTGGACCAGTCCGGCGCCGAAACGCTGCTGGGCCACGGCGACATGCTGTACCTGCCGCCCGGCACCGCGCTGCCGGATCGTGTGCACGGCGCGTTCGTGTCCGACGAGGAAGTGCACCGCGTGGTCGAGCACCTCAAGGCCAGCGGCCCGGCCGACTACATCAGCGGCGTGCTGGACGAGGTGCAGATGATGGGCGACGGCGTGGTGGTGGGGGCCGGTGGCCTGCCCGAAGCCAGCAGCAGTGCCGGCGATGAGTCCGACCCGCTGTACGACGAAGCGCTGCGCATCGTCACCGAAACCCGTCGCGCCTCGATCTCCGGCGTGCAGCGCCGGCTCAAGATTGGCTACAACCGCGCCGCGCGCCTCATCGAAGCGATGGAAATGGCCGGCGTGGTCAGCCCGCCCGAACACAACGGCGACCGCAGCGTGCTCGCGCCGCCACCCCCCAAGTAGAGCCGGGCGCTGCCCGGCTGCTCCATCCGCGGGTTCTGTCCGGCTGTTCCATCCCCGCGCTCTGCCCAGTTGCGTCACCGCCGGGCTCCGTCACCGGCACCCTCGTCCCAAGGAAGCGCAATGAAGCCGATGGTCTGGTGGGTGGTGGGCGGGCTGGCGCTGATGGCGACCGCCGCGCATGCCGGTGTGACGCCGGCAGTCCCGGCCGCGTCCCCGGCTGCAGCGGCGCCAGCGGAGCAGGGCGCCGACGCGCAGGCCAGCAACAACTTCAGTTTCGTGCGCTATCGCGCCGACTATGCCGTGCGCCCCGATGCGGGCAACGTGCAGACCGAAGAGTACGAGATCCTGCTCAAGACCAAGGCGGCCGTCGAGCAGTTCAGCCAGGTGCGCCTGAGCTACAGCGAAAAGATGGAGACGCTGGACGTGCTGGCGGCCTATACGCTGACCGCCGACGGCCAGCGCCGCGACGTGCCGGCCGATCGCATCTATACCCAGGAAAGCTACTCCAGCGCGGCGGCGGCCATGTATGCCGACCGCAAGGTGCGGGTGGTGGTGTTTCCGAACCTGGCCCCCGGCACGCGGGTGGTGTACCAGACCCGGCGGACGCAGAACACGCCGTACTTCCCGGGCTATTTCGGTCTGTGGGAAACCTTCAGCGTGTTCACCCAGTACGACGACGCACGGGTCACGCTGTCGGCGCCTGCCGCCATGCCGATGTTCGTGCAGCAACGCGGCGTGCAGGGCAGTGACACCCCCATCATCCGTGACGGGCGGGCGCACTGGGAGTGGCAGTACCAGCGGCCCACGCCGATGCAGGCGCAGAACTGGTCGGCGGCCGCCTGGGAGTTCAGCCCGACCATCATGGCCAGCACCTACCGCGACTGGGCCCAGGTGGCCCGTGCCTACCAGCTCAAGGGCGGCGAGGCGGCGAAGGTGACGCCCGGCATCCAGGCGCTGGCCGACCAGCTCACCGCCGGCATCGCCGACCGTCGGGAGCAGGCCGCCGCGCTGTATCGCTGGGTGTCGCAGAACATCCGCTACGTGGCGGTGTACCTGGGCAACGGCGGGCTGGAGCCGAACCCGGCGCAGAGCATCCTCGACAACCACTACGGCGACTGCAAGGACCACGTGGTGATCCTGGAAGCCCTGCTGGCGGCGCGCGGCATCCAGAGCACGCCGGTGCTGATCGGCGCCGGCGGCGGACCGACCCTGCCGGCGATCCCGCTGCTGGGGCGTTTCAATCACGCCATCACCTACATCCCCGAATTCGACCTGTACCTGGACTCCACCAGCGCCTACGCCCGCTTTGGCCAGTTGCCCGACGGCGACCTTGGCGCTCCGGTACTGCTGACCCGCCAGGCCACCGTGGCGCGCACGCCGGAAAACGATGCGTCGCGCAACGGCAACGGGCTGGAGGTGGGCTTCCGCTTCGATGCGGCGGGCAACCTGAGCGGGCAGACCGTGCAGCAGCCCAGCGAAATCAGCGAGATCGGCATGCGCGGTTCCTTTGCCCGCCTCAACGCACAGAACCGCGCCCGGGTGGAGGAGTCGATCATGGCCTCGTCCGGGTTCGACGGCAGCGGCGCGTTGACCCTGCTGGGGGATCCGCAGGACCTGACCCGACCGTTCAACTACCGCTATGACTTCCATGCCAGTGACTACGTGGATTTCGGTGCGGTCGGTGGCATGCCGCTGCCGGATGCGCCCGGGGGCGAATCGTTCCGCGACATCTACACCACCACCTCGGCACCGACCAACGACACCCCGTTCTACTGCACCGACAGCCTGCGCGAGGAAACCTACCGGCTGCAGTTCCCGGCCGGCGTGCCGATCGTGGCCATCCCGCGCAGCCAGCAGTTCCGCAATGCCGCCGGTGAGTACCGGCTGGACTGGACCCGCGACGGCCAGGTCATCACCGCTCACCATCGTCTGCACCAGCGGGCAGTACGCGGGCCGCAGGCGCTGTGCGAAGCGCAGGATTACCCGGCCTTCCGGGCGCTCTACCAGCAGGTCCGGCGCGGTTTCCGCGGCCAGGTGGTGTATGGCGACCTGAAGACGGTCCAGGTCAGTCCGTAACCCTGCGCCGCCGGTAGGCGGGCGAAGCCGCGCGGCGCATACTATGCCTGATCGCCCATTCAGGTTTGGCTGGGCACACTGCACTCCATCCTTCCCATCTGTTCGGATACCTCGCATGCACACCACTTTCCGTCGCTACCTGGTTGCCGCCACCCTGGTCATGGCCAGTGTGGGCTCAGCGTCTGCCTGGGCCGGTGCCCGTGATGAGCTCAACCGCTTCACCCAGGGCCTGAAGGGCCTGGACGGGCAGTTCAGCCAGCAGGTGTTCGACAGCAAGGGCAAGGTCAAGGAAAACACCAGCGGCCGGGTCGCGCTGTCGGCGCCGCGCCTGTTCCGCTGGGAGTACATCAAGCCGCACGAACAGCTGATCGTGGCCGACGGCAAAAAGGTGTGGGTGTACGAGCCGGACCTGGAGCAGGCCACCGTGCGTGCACAGGGCGCCGAAGAGCAGAACAGCCCGCTGACCGCGCTGATCAACCCGGCGTTGCTGGACAAGCAGTACGACGTCAGTGAAGAGGCGGCGTCCCGCGACGGCCTGCAGTGGCTGGCGCTGAGCCCCAAGCGTGAAACCGACACCGCCTTCCAGTACGCCGCACTGGGCTTCAACGCGCAGGGCCTGGCCCGCATGGAAGTGGTGGACGCCGTTGGCCAGCGCACCGTGATCACCTTCACCGGCTGGAAGCGCAACCCGGGCTTCGCCGCGGGCACCTTCAGCTTCGCGCCGCCCAAGGGCACCGACGTCATCGGCCAGTAGAGCCGGGCTCTGCCCGGCTTGGTGGGCGCGCGCGAAAGGCAGCGACGTAGAGCCGGGCTCTGCCCGGCTGGGCATCCGCACGATCAACGGCAGCCGGGCAGAGCCCGGCTCTACGGGGCTGCGGTCACGGGCATATGCCGATGCGTTGGATCGGCGCACGCCCGGCCACGGTAGAATAGGCGCGTGGCCAGAAATCGAACGACATTCAATGGGCCCGATCTGCTGACCGTGGATCGGGACAACATGCGTCCGCTCGCCGAGCGGATGCGCCCGCAGACGCTGGACGAGATGGTGGGGCAGAAGCGCCTGCTCGCGCCCGGTAGTGCATTGCGCCGCGCGGTCGAGTCCGGGCATGTGCACTCGATGATCCTGTGGGGGCCGCCGGGCTGCGGCAAAACCACCCTGGCGCTGCTGCTGGCGCATTACGCCGATGCCGAATTCCGCGCCATCTCGGCCGTGCTGTCCGGGCTGCCCGACGTGCGTCAGGTGCTGGCCGAAGCGGCGCAGCGGTTCGCCGAGGGGCGTCGCACGGTGCTGTTCGTGGACGAGGTGCACCGCTTCAACAAGGCCCAGCAGGATGCGTTCCTGCCGCATATCGAGCGCGGCACCATCGTGTTCGTCGGCGCCACCACCGAAAACCCGTCGTTCGAACTGAACTCGGCGCTGCTGTCGCGTTGCCGTGTGCATGTGCTTGAAGCGGTGTCGCCGGCCGATATCGTGGAGGCGCTGGAGCGCGCGCTGGACGATGCCGAGCGCGGGCTGGCGGCCGAGCCGGTGCAGGTGGCGGCCGAGTCGCTGCTGGAAATCGCCACCGCCGCCGATGGCGACGTGCGCCGCGCACTGACCCTGCTCGAAATTGCCGCCGAACTGGCCGGCGGTGACGGCGGCAGGATCAGTCCGGAGATGCTGCAGCAGGTGCTGGCCGACCGCACGCGGCGGTTCGACAAGGGCGGCGAGCAGTTCTACGACCAGATCTCGGCGCTGCACAAATCCGTGCGCAGCTCCAACCCCGACGCCGCGCTGTACTGGCTGACGCGGATGCTGGATGGTGGCTGCGACCCGTCCTACCTGGCCAGGCGCCTGACCCGCATGGCGATCGAGGATATCGGCCTGGCCGACCCGCGCGCGCAGTCGATGGCACTGGAAGCTTGGGACATCTACGAACGACTGGGCAGCCCCGAAGGTGAACTGGCCTTCGCCCAGCTGGTCCTGTACCTGGCCAGCACCGCCAAGTCCAACGCCGGCTATGCCGCCTTCAACCAGGCCAAGGCCGACGTCCGCGACAGCGGCACCGAAGAGGTGCCCCTGCACCTGCGCAACGCGCCGACCAAGCTGATGAAGAACCTCGGCTACGGCGCGGCGTACCAGTACGACCACGACGTGGAAGGCGGCATCGCGCTGGACCAGACCGGGTTCCCGGATGCACTGGGTGAGCGCGTGTACTACCAGCCCGTCGCGCGGGGACTGGAAATCAAGCTGAAGGAAAAGCTGGACCGGCTGCGTGCCGCGCGCGAGCAGGCGCGCGCCGACAAGGGCGGGCAGTGATGGACGGCCTTACCCTCTGGTGGCAGCAACTGGGGCTGGTGATGGCCGGGGGAGCGCTGGGCGCTGCGCTGCGCTTCATGATCGGCGACGCCATGCTGCGCCAGTTCGGGCACGGGTTTCCGTGGGGAACATTGACCGCCAACCTGGTCGGCGCGTTCGCCGCCGGCTACCTGATGATGTGGCTGCAGACGCGCGGCAGCCAGGCAGCCTATTGGCGCGCGTTCCTGATCGTGGGGCTGCTGGGCGGGCTCACCACGTTCTCGGCCTTGATGATGGAAACCCTGGTGTTTGCGCGCGGCGGGCGCGGCGCGATGGTGCCGCTGTATCTGGGGGTCACCCTGGTGGGCGGGATGGTGCTGGTGTGGCTGGGTGCGCGCCTTGCCGAAGCGGCGCGCTGAAGGCAAAACGCAGAAAGCCGCGCAAAAGGCTGGATTAAAGTGATGTCTCACGATATCGTGCGCGCCCCCGTTTGCATCTTCGTCCGTCATGCGCGATGAACAAGACCCCGGCACCCTGGAGCTGATGCTGCCGCGCAAGCGCGGCCGTCCGCCCACGTTCGGCTATGCGATGACCGATGCACAGCGCGCGGCACGCTACCGTGCGCGTCGCGCCGGTCAGGCCGATCACGCCGATGTGCGCAGCTGCAGCGACATGGTGCTGCTGGACAAGATCCGCGCGGCGATCAGCAGCAAGGACCCGGAGTTGACCGGGTTTCTGGTGCACGTGCTGTGGCAGCGGTATCCGCTGCAGCTCAAGTAACGCGCGAACGCGGCAGCGCACCGGCGTGTGCACGCAGATGGGCAAGCAGCCGATCAGCGTCGAGCCAGTCGGTGGGCGTTTCCAGTGGCGCCTCGTGCAGGTCCGCAGCGGTATCGGCCAGCGCCTCACGTCCCAGCATGCGCAGCACCCCGGTCAGCCGATGCGCATGCCGGCGCAGGGCGGCGACCTGTCGCTGGTCGCGGGCCTGCTGCAGCGCCAACAATTCCTCCTGCAGTGCGTGCACGTACGGCGCCCACATCGGGTCATTGTTGTCCACGGCCTGGCTGCCGTTTGACCCCGGCGTCACCTCCACATCCAGCACTGCCAGCAGCTGCGCCGGGTCCAGCGGTTTGTACAGCACCGCGTCCATGCCGCTGGCACGGCATCGCTGGACATGCGCGGGTGAGCTGGACCCTGAGAATGCCAGCAGGCGCGCCGGCGGGCCGGGCTGCAGCGCCTCGGCGTCGCGCAGCAGGGTCGCCAGCTGGTAGCCGCTCATGTCCTTCAGGTCGCAGTCGATCAATACCACCATGCTCGGTGCGGCACGCTGCGCGCGCAGGGCGCTTGCAGCATCGGCGCATGTCTGGACGGTGGCACCCAGCGCGCTGAGCTGTCGTGCAACGAACGTCCGGGTCAGCGGGTGGTCTTCGACCAGCAGCAGGGTGCAGCCTGCCAACGGGGCGGCAGGCGCAGCCGGCACCGGAGGCGGGGCCGAGGTGGGAAGACAGACGTCGAATCGACTGCCCTGGCCGGGTGCGCTGTGCAGTGCGATCCGGCCCTGCAGTGCGTTCACCAGGTCCCGACAGATCGACAGCCCCAGCCCTGCGCCGCCGGCGTCGGGCGCGTGGTCCGCATGAGCCTGCGCAAATGGCTTGAACACGCTGGCCTGGCGTTCGGCGGGAATGCCGATGCCGGTGTCGCTGATGGTCAGCTGCAGCTCGGTGCCGCCGGCGCGCCGCTGCACCGACAGGGCGACGTCAATGCGGCCCTGTGCGGTGAACTTCAACGCATTGCCCAGCAGGTTGTTGAGGATCTGGCGGAGTGCGGCGGCATCGATCCACAGCAGAGGCAGCGGATCCGGGTTCAGCGCCAGGTCCAGCTGCAGCCCCTTGGCGTGGACGCTGGGGCGTACGGCGGCGACGCAGTCGTTGGCCAGTTGTTGGACGTCATGCCAGTCCGGCGCCGGCCGGAACTGCCCGGCGGCCATCCGCGAGTAGTCCAGCGCATGGCCCAGCAGGTGGCGCAGGCCGGTACCGGCGGTGCGCGCCGCGTTGACCAGTTGGCGCTGGCCCGGATCCAGGCCGGACTGGCTCAGCAGGTCCACCGACGCCACCAGCGCCTGTGCAGCGTTGCGCACCTCGTGGCTCATCACCCCGATGAAGCGCGCCTGCCGGCGCTCGTTGCGCTGCGCGGACTGCTGGGTGCGCAGCAGCCAGAAGGCGGCCACCAACAGCAGCGACATCAGCGCGCCGGCCGCCAGCACCTGCCACTGGTAGTGCCGGATCAAAATGCCCAGCGGCGGAATGCTGAGGTAGGTGGTGCGGGCCAGGCGCTGCAGCACCTGGGCATGCTGCTGCGGGGTGATCGCCTGCATCGCCGCATCGATCTCGGCGATCATCCCGTCATCGGCGCTGCGCGCCACCAGGTGGATGGTGGCGGGCAGGTCATCCGGGGCGCGATGCAGCAGCAGGGTGTCGAACTCCCGGCGCACCAGCGGCCGCATCAGCACGTCCAGCCCGAGCGCGGCATCGGTCACGCCGGTTTCCACCGCCGACAGGGCATCGGGCAGGTCCGCCACCGCGATCACCTGCAGTTGCGGATAGTGCCGGCTCAGCCAGGTGACATAGCGGCTGCCCCGGACCACCGCGATGCGATGGGGCGCGCCGTCGCCCAGTACCACCTGCGCCCGCTGTGCGTGTCGGCTGGCCAGCAGCGCCTCGCCGCGGTAGTAGGCGGGCGAGGTGGCCAGCGCACACGGCGGGTGCTCGGGCGGCCCGACCATCAGCATCAGGTCGGCGCGGTCTTCGCACAATGCCTGCACGGCTGCCCAGCTGGAGGGCTCCATGTGTTCGTCGAAGCGCAGCCCGGTGTGCGCGGTGACCAGCGCGGCATAGCCGTGCGCCAGACTGGCGTGGCGGGCGGGAATGGCCTCGCGTGAGAGGGTGCGGTACTGCCCCGGGTCAAGCGCCACCCGCACCGTGCGTGGTGCGGCCGCGGCGCTGGCGGGCGCGGGCGCGGCCAACAGCGCGATCACCAGCAGGCAGTGCCAGCGGCCGTTCACAGCGGACCCAGTTGCGGGCGCAGGGTGAACAGGTCGCGATCGCTGCGCAGGCCGAGTTTGCGGAACGCCGCGTGCTTCTGGGTGCTGATGGTCTTGATGCTGCGGTGGCGGTGCAGGGCGATCTCGCTCACGGTCAGGCCGGACAGGCACAGCCGCAACACGTCGCGCTCGCTGCGGGACAGGGTGGCGTCGGGAAGTACCTGGCCGAACTCCGCCGGCACCCTGCGCTGGCCGTTGGCGACCTGGGTGACGGCGTCGGACAGGGCATCCAGGCGCTCGGTCTTGGTCACCATGCCAGCCGCGCCGGCGCGCAGCACCGCCGACAGCAGCACGCGGCTGGCATGTGCGGTGAACAGCAGCAGGCGGACGGCGGGGAAGCGTTCCAGGAGCAATGCCACCAGGTCCTTGCCGGCCAGGTCATCGCTGGCCAGCGTGTAGTCGACTACCGCCACGTCCACCGGCATGCGCCCCAGGGTGGCGATCAGGTCGTTGCTATGTGCGTGGCTGCCGACGACGTCGAAGCGGGGGTCGGAGGAAAGGTGGACGAAGCTGCCGTGCCGGACAACATCGTGGTCGTCGAGCAGGGCGATCTTCAAGGTGCAGGGGGTGGCCTGTCCGCTCATGGGATCTGTTTGCTGTTGGACAAAGGAAAGCACGCGACGGAGAGTGTTTAGGAATTCTCCTCGCTTGGCTGTGCGGCAATACCGCTTCATTGCGCATTTGCGACGATTCCTATGTCCAGTTCGCGAGCGCCGTCACTATCCAGGCGGATCGCCGTCGCCCTGCGGGTGTTCGCCCCGCGCTTCCTGCGGTGTGCTCAGCGACGCTCGCGGTCGAGCAGCCGTGCGAAGCGGGTGGCCAGTTCGGCCACCAGTGGATCGGCGTTGGGCCGATGCAGCAGCGCGATCTCCATGCTTTCAACCGGCGGCAGACCCTGGCGCCGGGTGAGCACGCGATGGTCGGCGGTGGTGGCGCGCGCGGGCAGCAGGCTGATGCCCATGCCATCGGCCACCGCGCCCTGGATGCCGCTGAGGCTGGAGCTGGTGAAGCTGATGCGCCAGCGTCGGCCCATGGCCTCGACGGCGGCGATCAGGTCGTCGCGGTACAGCCCGAGCGGCGGAAAGGTCACCAGCGGGATCGGGTCCAGGCCGATGCAGGGCGCGCGGGCGCTGTCGATCCAGCGCATCGGCTCGGGCCAGCACGCCACCGCCTGCCGGCTGTTGCGGCGTTGTTTGACCAGCACCAGATCCAGTTCGCCATGGTCGTAGCCACTGGCCAGGTCGCGGCTCAGGCCGCTGGTGACCTCCAGCTTCACCTGCGGGTGGCGGCGGTTGAAGCTGGCCAGCAGGCGCGTGGTACGTGCATTGACGAAGTCCTCCGGCACGCCAAGGCGCACGGTGATCGCCACGGTGGCCCCGGCCAGCGCCTCCCGCATCTGCTCATTGAGGGCCAGCATCTGCCGCGCGATACCGAGCAGGGTCTGCCCGGCATCGGTGGGGTGTACTTCGCGGTTGCCGCGGACCAGCAGCGGATGCCCGGCCATGTCTTCCAGGCGGCGGATCTTCTGGCTGATCGTGGACTGGGTGGAATGCAGGCGCGCGGCGGCCGTGGTGAAGCTGCCGCAGTCGGCGACGGTGACAATGGCGCGCAGCAGGTCCAGGTCGAACAGGCTGCGGTGGGGTCTTGCGGGGGAAGCCACGGTGCCATCCACATCTGGCAGGGGGTGGAGTTCTAGCATGCCGTCGTGGGGGCGGCAAACCCGGCGCGGCTCAGCTGCCCGTGCGTGCCAGGCTGCGTGCTACCCGTTGCCCGGCGTCGCGCAGCTTGTCCTGCAGTTCCGGCGGACCCAGCACCTCGAATTCCAGGTCCAGGGCCATCAACCAGTACACGATGGCGCCCGCCGGGTTGGCACTACAGCGCAGCAGGCAGCGGTGCGCGTCGACGTGTTCCAGTTGCCCGGCCGTGTCGGGGATCTGGCGCCGCATGGCCGCCAAGGGCGCGTGCAGGATGATCCGCGCCGGCTCATTGGATTGGGCAAGTGACAGCGACTGGGCCACCCAGGTGCGCAGGTCGCCATCGCCCGGGCCCGCACGCGGGCTGAAGTGCGCGCCGACCACCGGTGCAGCGGTGATGCGGTCGATGCGGAAGGTGCGCCAGTCTTGCCGGGTGGTGCACCAAGCCACCAGATACCAGCGCCGATCGGTATGCACCACGCCGTGCGGTTCCACGCGGCGCTGGCTGGCCTGGTCGTTGCGGTCGGCGTAGGCCAAGTGCAGCTGCAGCTGGTCGCGGCAGGCGCCCGCCAGCACGGCCAGCAGCCCGGCATCCACCACCGGGCCGGACGGCCCCAGCGGCAGGATCGCCGAGCCCAGCGCGTCCAGCCGCCGGCGCAGGCGGGGTGGCATGACCTGTTCCAGTTTGACCAGGGCGGTGATCGCGGTCTGCTCGATGCCGCTGACGGTGCCGGTCACGGCGGTGCGCAGGGCCACGGCCGTGGCCAGGGCTTCGTCGTCGTCCAGCAGGAGTGGGGGCAGGGCGCGCCCGGCCCGGAACGCGTACCCGCCGGCCACGCCGCTGCTGGCCTGGATCGGGTAGCCCAGCTGGCGCAGGCGGTCGATATCGCGGCGCAGCGTGCGCGGATGCACGCCGGTGCGCTCGGCCAAGGCGGTGCCGGCCCAGTGTGGCCGCGATTGCAGCAGGGACAGCAGGCTGAGCAGGCGGGTCGAGGCGGTGAGCATGGCGGCAGTGTGCGCGACGATCGCGGACAGAAGGTGTCCGCAATGGTGGCTAGCCTGTGGGTGTGGTGCAAGGCCCCTGCGGCGGCACCCTCCCTCCCAGTCAAACTACACGGAGTTCCGCATGTCCCTCGTCTTCTATTGGCACCCCATGTCCAGTGCCACCCCGGTTGCCTGCGCCTTGGCCGAACTGGCGGTGCCGCACGAGCGCGTCAAGATCGATATCCGCACCGGCGAGCAGCGCACGGCGGCGTATCTGGCGATCAATCCCAATGGCAAGGTGCCATGCCTGGTTGTCGATGGCACGCCGCTGTTCGAAGGCCTGGCCATCCTGCAATGGCTCGGTGCGCAGCATGGCGTGGCGCAGGGGCTGTGGCCGCAGGACGGCACGCCCGAACGCCTGCAGGCGCTGTCGTGGACCACCTGGGCCTACGTGACCTATGCCGCGTTGTTGAACCGGCTGTGGCTGGCCACCCGCGACGAGGCGTTGCGCAGCCACGAGCAGGCCGCTGCCGCTCTGGCGGGCGTCAACGAGCTGCTGGACCTGTTGGAGGCGCGGCTGGCGGAGCGTCCCTGGATGCTGGGCGAGGCGTACTCGCTGGTCGATCTGGTGGTGGGGTCGGTGGTGGGCTATGGCGTCTACTTCGGGGCCGACGTCGAGGCGCATCCGCAGGTGAAGCAGTGGCTGGGGCGGCTGCAGGCGCGCCCGGCGATGCAGGGCGAGGTCTAAGGGTGCCGGCACTGCCCGGCGCGCATGCTGCCGGGCAGTGCATTTGATTGCTGCATGTTGGCCATGCCGAGATTTAACTGGTGCATGCCGACGCCAGCGCCGTATGGTGGCCCGGTCTTCCCTGATCGTGCCCCGTCCATGAAACCTTCGCTGTGTGCCGTGCTTCCGACCCTGTTGATGCTGGCTGCGCCGGCGTTCTCCGCCGAGCAGGCCGATCTGATCATCCGCCAGGCCACGGTGGTCGACGTGGAGCATGCCAGTACGCAGGCCAATCAGAGCGTGGTGGTGCGCGGCGCTGACATCGTCGCCGTCGGTGCGGACAAGGCGATTGCACGGCAGTGGCGCGCGCCGCGCCAGGTGGATGCCAAGGGCCGGTACCTGATTCCCGGGCTGTGGGACATGCACGTGCATTTCGGCGGCGGCCCGGAGCTGATCGAAGAAAACAAGGCGCTGTTGCCGCTGTATATCGCCCATGGCATCACCACCATCCGGGACGCCTCCGGCGACCTGCCCACGCAGGTACTGCAGTGGCGCGGGCAGATCCATGACGGCAGCCTGATGGGGCCGCAACTGTTCACCTCCGGCGCCAAGATCGAAGGGGTGAAGCCGGTCTGGAAGGGTACGATCGAGGTCGGCAACCAGGCCGATCTGGATGCGGCCTTCGTGCGGTTGAAGGAAGACAAGGTCGACTTCGTCAAGATCACCGACAGCACGTTGACCCCGGACCTGTTCTTGGCAGCGGTGCGCGGTGCGCGTGCCAACGGGCTGCGTGCCTCCGGCCATATTCCGATGGCGCTGACCGTGCAGCAGGCGGTGGACGCCGGTATCAGTTCCATCGAACACCTGGACTATGCCTACAAGGCCGGGGTCAAGAACGAAGCGGCGATCGCGGCGGCCTTCGCGGACAAGCGCATCGATCGCGCCGAAGCCAACCGGCAGCTGGACGCCGGCTTCGACCGGGACACGGCGATGGCGGCCTACCGTGGGTTCGCGGCCAAGGGCGTGTACGTCACGCCCACGCTCAACGGCGGGCGCATCCTGGATTTCCTCGACCAGGATGACCATGCCAACGATCCGTACCTGGCCTATATCGGCCCCAAGCTGCAGGCGACCTATGCCTGGCGCGTCGAGCGTGCCGCCAAGGCGACGCCGGTGCAGATCGAGGCGCGCCATCGCGAGTACCACCAGGTGGCCGCGGTGCTGCCGATGCTGCAGCAGGCCGGGGTCACGATCATGGCCGGCACCGATGCCGGCTTCCTCAACTCGTTCAACTATCCCGGCATCGGCCTGCACGACGAACTGAGCCTGTTCGTCAAGGAAGGTCTGACCCCTGCGCAGGCGCTGTCGGCGGCAACGCGGGCAGGGCCGTCGTGGTTCGGGATGCTGGATCGCTATGGCGGCATCGCGGTGGGCAAGGCCGCCGACATGGTGCTGCTGGACGCGAACCCGCTGCAGGACATCAACGCCACCCGTCGCATCGACACCGTACTGCTGCGTGGCCAGGTGTACGACCGCAAGGCACTGGATGGGTTGCTGGAACAGACCCGGGCCAAGGTGGCGGCGTGGCAGGCTGAAGGCGAGGGTTGAGCGCGGCGTGCTGCTGAGTGCGGCATTGCAAGTTATTGCATGGAGGTGCGCCGGCGTTGGCTTCAAGATGTCGCCGTCCCCTGTGTTCACCCCGAGGATCCATGCTCCCCGTGCGCCACATGCTGCTGGCCTTCCATCGCTACGCCGAATTTGCCGGGCGCTCCAGTCGCCGAGAGTACTGGATGTTCCAGTTGCTGCTCGCGCTGTGCTTTCTGGTTCTGCACGGTATGGTGATGCTGGCGCGTGCGATGGCGAACGCGACGGTGGTGGCGGTGGTCGAGCTTCTGGTGGGGCTGTTGATCATCGGGACGCTGGTGCCGTATCTCTCGGTGACGGTGCGGCGACTGCACGATTTCGATCGTTCGGGCTGGTACGTGATGGTGACGTTGATCCCGATCCTGGGGCCGTTGATGTTGTTTTTGTCCGTGCTGGCGCGAGGCGATGCACAACCGAATCGTTTTGGGGACGTGCCAAAGGAGTGAGCGCCGCCGGGACGCATTGGCAGGGCGACGTCACCATCATCTTCGGTAGTAGTTAGCCCTGAGCGCGGGCGACGCTACTGACGGGCAGGCCAGTGCGCTCGCCGCGTTAACGAGGGCTTACGGCGCGGGTGAGGCGGCCGTGCGTGCCCGGTTCACGGCGATAGACCTGCCCAGCGTGGGAGCGGCCGTCAGCGCGCCATCGGCGCCGGTGGTGTCCACTTCCAGCAGCAACGTGGACGACACCACCGGTGCGCCGCAGTAGTCGAAGATGCCGGTGTCGATCTGGGTCTTCATGGCGGTCTCGTAGCCGCGCTTGGTCCAGGTGCGCTGGTCCGCACCGCCCAGGCCGACCAGATGCACCTGCAGGCGTGACAGCTTCTTCTCCACGCGGCCGCTGCTGTCGTCGTAGGCCCAGCCGTTGGAAAAGACCCGATCGATCCAGCCCTTGAGCTGGGCGGGCATGGCCCACCAGTACACCGGAAACACCAGCACCAGCGTGTCGGCACGGTCCAGCCGGGCCTGCTCGGCCAGCACGTCGTCCGGGAACGGCTGCCGCCGCTGGTGGCCATCCAGGTCGGCCTGGGTGAAGCGCGGGTCGAAGCCTTCGCTGGCCAGGTCGGCCATTTCGACGGTCGCGGTGGGGTGGGCGCTGGTGATCCCGTTGCGGATGCGAGCGGCCACGGCGTGGGTGAGGGAATCCGGGTTGGGGTGCGACGTGACGATCAGGGTGTGCATGGGGGAATCCAGGTGACGGGGGAGGGTGTATACTTTTGGTAAGTTACGTCCAGTAAGTTACGATTGGTATATAGCCATGCCAAGCCGCCTGCCTGAACCTCCGGATGCCGCGCCCCGTCGCCGGCTGAGCCGCGCCGACCGCCAGCAGCAACTGCTGACCGAGGCGTGGCGATTGGTGCGCGAGGAGGGCACCGATGCCCTGACACTGGGGCGGCTGGCCGAGCGGTCCGGCGTGACCAAGCCGGTGGTGTACGACCATTTCGGCACCCGCGCCGGATTGCTGGCCGCCCTGTACCGCGATTTCGACCAGCGCCAGGACGTGGTGCTGCAGACGGCACTGGCCGCCGCCGGCCCCACCCTGCAGGAAAAAGCCGACGTGATTGCGCAGGCCTACGTGGCGTGCGTGCAGACCCAGGGGCGCGAAATTCCCGGTGTGGTGGCGGCGCTGGCCGGCTCGCCGGAGCTGGCGCGCGTCAAACGCGAGTACGAGACGGTGTTCATCGAGCAGTGCCGCGCGCTGCTGGCGCCGTTCGCGCGTAACCAGTCGCTGCCGTCGGTAGGGCTGTGGGGAATGCTGGGTGCGGCGGAAGGGTTGTCGTATGCCGCGGTGAACGGTGACATCACTGCGGCGCAGGCGCAGCGTGAGTTGGCCGAGACGATTGTGTCGATGGTGACGCGCGCCTGAGCGCAGGTCGCGACACGGCGTGGCAGCGTCCGTTGCTTATGAAGAATGCAAGTCTGCATATGCTACGAGGCGCAGTCGCGACCCCGAAAACGCGCGCGTAGTTCCCTGTCTGCTGTGTCACTGCGATGTCAGTCGCAGGCGGCGTCATGAATTGTTTAGTGATATGCGGGCGGCGTCTACGCGCGGCGGTCAACTTCGCACGCGCTGCTAACCCGTGCACGCCTACGGTGCAGTCACCGGCATCATTTCGTTGCCGAACACCGGAGATGCACAGATGGGTACCAATCAGAACCCGCAGCAGAACCAACAGAATCAGCAGGACAAGAACCAGCCGGGCCAGCAGGGCCAGCAACAGCAGCAGCGCGATCCGCAGCGCCAGGGCCAGCAGCAACAGCAGGACCAGGATCAGGACCAGAAGCGCGAGCGCGCCGGTCAGCAGGGCGGGCAGGACGAAGAAGAATAAGTCGGCTGCCGGTTGAACACTGTGCAGGGGCCCGGCCGGTTGGTCGGGCCTTTGCTTGTGTGGCATCCGGCGCGCGGATACACGCTGTTACAGTGATCTATGTGATAAGCATTCGCATTTAGGATACACTGCGTTGTCTCCATGTGAAGAGGGCGGCGTGGCTCCGTGCTGCCGCCCACCAGTGCCCATGACGTTGTCCTTTGCAGCCCGCCGCCGTGTATATGCCTTGCTGCCTGTAGCCGGTCTGATGCTGAGCCTGGCCTGCACCCTGCCCAGCGCATCGGCACAGCAGCGCAATCCACAGCAGCGCGTGAGCAACACCATCTTCGAACAGAAGGCCGAGAGTTATCGCTTCGAGCGCTTCCGTCTGGACAGTCCGGACGGACAGCGCCGCTGGCAGGTCAACGTGGGTATTCCGTTGCGCGGCGGCAAGGCGCCCGCGCCGGTGCTGTACATGCTCGACGGCAACGCCGCCGCCATGGTGATGGACCAGCCGCTGCTTGCCGAGCTGGCCGCGCGCAAGGCCGCGCCGGTGCTGGTGTTCATCGGTTACGACAACGACCTGCGCATCGATTCGCCCGCGCGCACCACCGACTACACCGCCTGGATCGACCGCGCCGACGATGAAGGTGGGCAGCCGACCGTGTTAGGCGGCGGTGCGTTTGCATTCCAGGACCTGATCGAACGGCGGATCAAACCGGAAGTGGAGAAGCGCGCCACCATCGACCGCCAGCAGCAGGCGCTGTGGGGCCACTCGCTGGGCGGCCTGTTCGTGCTGAGTACGCTCTACACCCGGCCGGCGGCGTTCCAGTACTACCTGGCCGCCAGCCCCTCGTTGTGGTGGAGCCAGGGTGCGCCGCTGGGTGACATGGAGCGCCAGTTCCTGGAAAACCAGCATGGCCAGCCCGCCACGGTGTGGGTGATGCTCGGGGGCGCCGAGCGCGTCGGTGATCGCGGCAAGCGCGACATGAGCAACCCGCGCGTGGTAGCGCATCTGCGCCGCATCGGCGGCGCTACGCCGGACGCGGCCATGCAGTTGTCCCAACGCCTGTCCAAGGTGCCGGGGCTGGACGTGCATTACCGCGAATTCGATGGACTGGGCCACGGCCCGATGTTGTCGGCGTCGTTGCAGGCTGCCTTGAGCGCGCTGTATGGCGTGGGCGACCGCAGCCGGGAAGCGCCCGAGCAGCCCTGAGACCCCCATTCTCTGCACGGCCTGGCCGTGCACCCCCGCTACCCAGGCTTTCCGTGCGCCTCTGCACCGGCCCAGGCAACCAATGAACCGCCGCGCGCTGCGCGGTACCCCGTGCAAGGAGCCTGTCATGTCATTCCGTTCTTCCCTCCGTCTCACCACCCTGGCCGCCGGCCTGCTGCTGGCTGTCGTCGGCAACGCGCAGCCCGTGTTCGACCAGCCCGCCAGCGTGTTCAAGGGCGAAGTTGTCTCCCGCGGTGAGAACGTCGTGCCGGGCAGCACGGCTGACGTGATCGGTCGCGGCTTCGTGCCGGGCCAGCAGGTCAGCCTGCTGCGTGGCGATACCGTGCTCAACGGGCAGCCGCTGACCGTGGATGCCGAAGGCAACTTCAAGACCCAGCTGCAGATTCCCGCCGATGCGGTGCCGGGTACCCACCCGGTGGTGGTGCGCGCGAGCAAGCCGGCCGCCGCGGCCGTGCTCAAGCTGCGTGTGTCGCCGCAGCTGCCGCTGTCCGGGCAGGACCAGTTCACCACCCAGTCCAACAAGCTGGTGCAGGGCTTGTATCAGTCGGCCTACAGCGCGGCCAGCAACGCGGTCTTCGTGACTTCGGCGGTGGGCCGCCCGCCGGTGACCCAGTCGCAGCTGCTGAAGGTGGACCCGAAGACGCTCAAGGTGGTCAAGGCGATCACCCCGGCCCAGGTGCCCGACGCCAAGGGCGGCAGCGTGTTTGCCGTGTACGGCGTGGGCGTGGACGATGCCAACGGCACCGTGTGGGTGACCAACACCCGCCAGGACAGCATTGCGGTCTACCGCCAGTCCAATCTGTCGCTGGTGCACCAGTTCCCGGTCGGCACGGTGCCGCATGCGCGCGACGTGGTGGTGGATGCCAAGCACGGCAAGGTGTTCGCGTCGGCAACCGGTGAGGACCATCTGTCGGTGTTCGATGCCAAGACCTTCAAGGCGCTGGAGCCGATCACCCTGGCGTCGGGCGTGGACGATGAGAAGTTCGTTCCGATGAGCCTGGTGCTGGACGAAGCCAGCGGCAAGCTGTTCACCGTCAGCATCGGCACGCCCGAAGCGGCGGTGATCGACGTGGCCAGCGGCAAGGTCGACAAGGTGATCGACCTGGGCAACTCGATCAGCGCCTCCGGCGTGGCTTATGACGCGCAGCAGAACCGGCTGTACGTGGCCTCCCAGGGCACCGACAACCTGCTGATCGTGGATGTCGCCAGCGGCAAGGTGCTGCACGACGTCGCGGTGGGTGCCGGCGCGCTGAACGTTGCCTTCGATCCGAAGGCCGGCCTGGCCTACGTGACCAACCGCGGTGCCGGCACCGTGACCGTGGTGGACCGCAGTGGCAAGGTGGTCGGCAACCTGGACGGCGGTACCTTCCCCAACCACGTGCGTGCCGACGGCAAGGGCAACGTGTTCGCGGTGAACAAGTCGCGCGGCACCGACGATGCCAAGGGCGACCGCATCACCCGCATCGCGCTGCGCCAGCGTTGAGTCAACGGGCAGGGCGGTCATCGGCCGCCCTGTCGAAGGAGTCATGATGAAATCCAGTACGTCCCTGCGGCTGTTGCCGCTCGCCATGGCCGTGGCACTGGCCGCCTGCAGTGGCCCGGCCACCCCGCCTGCCGCCGATGCGCCCGCGGCAACCACCGCGTCGGCCACTGACACGCCAGCCGACGGCGCATTGCCCGCCGGCTGGACGCGGCTTGATGGCGGCGCGCTGCCGAGCCTGGTGGGCCAGGCTGCCGTGCTGCCGGCCAAGGTGCGGTCCGATGACGGGGCCGAGGTGGAGGTGGACGACACCAGCCGGATCATCGTCGGCGGCGACGACGTAATTGCGGTGATCGATGCGCTGGGCCTGGGCAAGCAGGTGTTTGCCGCGCCGAAGAACACCACCACCGCGTCCGGTCGCGCCGCGCCGCACCAGTTCCTGTTCAACCGCACCACCGGTGTGGAGGGCGTGCTCAGCCTGCAGGGTTCGCTGTTCCTGGGCAACAGCCTGCGCCGCCATACCGATCTGGCGCAGAAGCTGCGCGCGGTGGGCGAGCCGGCGGTGGTGGTGGACGACCTGCAGCCGGCACCGGACAAGGTCCGCAAGATCGCTGCCGCGCTGGGCCTGGCCGATGCCGGTCAGACGCTGGCCACCCAGGTGCAGCAGCAGCTGGACGAAGCGGCGGCGATCGGCACCGCCAGTGGGCGCAAACCGCGCGTGATCCACGTGTCGGCCACCGGTGCCGGTGGCGCGCCGACCGTGGCCGGTACCGACAGTGCATCGGCCAAGCTGATCGCGCTGGCCGGTGGGCTCAACATCGGCACCGAAGCAGGCGTAGCCAACTACTCGGCGCTGAGCAATGAAGGCGTGGTGGCCGCGGCACCGGAGGTGATCCTGGTCACCGAGCACGACCTGGCCCTGTTCGGCGGCGCCGACGGCCTGTGGAAGGCCTACCCGACCCTGAAGCAGACCCCGGCCGGACAGGCCAACCGGGTCTGGGTGATGCCCGACGTACAGCTCAAGTACGCCAGCGTCGGTTCGGGCGTGGGCGCACTGGCGTTGGCCAAGGCGCTGGCGGCGCTGCCCAAGGCATGAGTCCGGCCGATCGGCGCCGCCGACGCGGGCGCGGCATGTTGGTGTTGGCCGCCGTGGTGCTGGTGCTGGCGGTGCTGGCCTCGTTCGCGGTGGGGCCCTTGCGGCTGCCACCGCTGGAGGTGCTGCAGGCACTCGGGGTGAAGCTGGGGCTGGTGGACCCGCAGGCCGTGAGCAGCCGTGACCTGGCCGTGGTCTGGCAGCTGCGCATCCCGCGCGCGCTGCTGGGGGCGATGGTCGGCGCTGCGCTGGCGATGGCCGGTGCCAGTCTGCAGGGATTGTTCGGCAATCCGCTGGCCGACCCGGGCATCGTGGGCGTCAGCCAGGGGGCGGCGCTGGGTGCGGTGGCGGCCATCGTGCTGGGCGCGGCCGGTGCGGCCGGCTGGATCGTGCCGGTGGCCGCGTTTGTCGGCGGCGCCGTGGCGATCAGCCTGACCTACCTGCTGGCGCGGCCAGGCAAGGGCAGCGGCAACGCGACGCTGTTGCTGGTGGGCATCGCGATGGCGGCGTTCTGCTCGGCGCTGATCGGTTTCCTGACCTACATCGCCAGCGAAAGCGAGTTGCAGTCGCTGGTGTTCTGGCAGATGGGCTCGCTGGCGCGGGCCAGCTGGAGCGACGTGGTGGCGGTGGTGCCGTTGTTCGCCATCGGCGTGATCGCGCTGCAGCGTCTGTCCACGCCGCTGGACATGCTGGCGCTGGGCGAGCGCCAGGCCCAGCACCTGGGCCTGGACGTGGCCCGTACGCGGCGTCGCCTGGTGGCCTTCAGTGCGCTGCTGGTGGGGGCCGCTGTGGCGTTTGCCGGTTCGGTGGCGTTCGTGGGTCTGGTGGTGCCGCACGTGGCGCGCATGCTGGTTGGCCCGGGCCACCGCTGGTTGCTGCCGGTGTCGGGCGTGCTGGGCGCGCTGTTGATCGTGGTGGCCGATACGGCCGCACGCACACTGGACCCGCCGGCGGAGATTCCGCTGGGCCTGTTCTCGGCCGCGCTGGGCGCGCCGTTCTTCCTGTGGCTGGTGCTGCAACAGCGTCGCAAGGACACCCCATGAGCGCACTGTTGCGCCTGCGCGGGGTGATCGTGCGCCGCCAGCAGCGCGAGATCCTGCATGGGATCGCGCTGGATTTCGTGCCCGGCACGGTGACGGCGCTGGTCGGGCCGAACGGTGCGGGCAAGTCGACCCTGCTGGCGGTGGCCGCAGGCGACCTGCAGGCCGATGCGGGCGAGGTGCTGCTGCAGGGCAGGCCGCTGGCCGACTACAAGGCCGGGCCGCTGGCGCGCGAGCGCGCGGTGATGCCGCAGGAACATGGGGTGCGGTTCGCCTTCAGCGTGGAGGAAGTAGTGGCGATGGGGCGGTTGCCGCATCCGCCGGATCCGGTGGTGGATGATGCGCAGGTGGAAGCCGCCATCGACGCCGCCGAGCTGCAGGCGCTGCGCCTGCGCGAGGTACAGCAGCTGTCCGGCGGCGAATCGGCCCGCACCACGTTTGCCCGGGTGCTGGCCCAGCAGACCGCCTTGCTGCTGCTGGATGAGCCGACCGCGGCGCTGGATCTGCGCCACCAGGAGCGCACCCTGCGCAGCGTGCGCGCGCTGGCCGACGCCGGCGCCTGCGTGATCGTGGTGCTGCACGACCTGAATCTTGCGGCGGGCTACGCCGACCGCATCGTGCTGCTGGAACAGGGCAGGGTGGCGGCCGACGGCACGCCCGCGGAAGTGCTTACCGAAGCCCATCTGGGCCGCGTGTACCAGCAACCGGTGATCGTCTTGCAGCACCCGCAACGCGGCGTGCCGCTGGTGGTGGTGGCCGACGCGGACTGACGCGCGGCGATCTGTGGCGGCGCCCTCCGATCGGAGGGTGCCGACGTTCACCTGTCCGGGGTGTGCCGACCGTGCGTCTGATCGGTAGGTGCCGACCGTTGGTCGGTACGAAAGACCGCGCACCGGTAGTGCCGGCCGCTGGCCGGCTCCAGGCAATCTTGGATCACGAGCAGCCGACCAACGGTCGGCTCTACCGTGTGTTACGAGCCCATCGTCGCAGTGTCCGTCGCCGTGCGGCCATTGCCGAAGGTGCCGAACGTTGGTCGGCACGAAAGACCGCGCACCGGTAGTGCCGGCCGCTGGCCGGCTCCAGGCAATCCCGGATCACGAGCAGCCGACCAACGGTCGGCTCTACCGACGGCGCGATTCCCTGCAGCCGACCAACGGTCGGCTCTACCGGGGGCGCGATTCCTGCAGCCGACCAACGGTCGGCTCTACCGTGCGTTACCGGGCCCCGTTACCACCCCAACGTCGCAGTCGCCGTCACCGTGCGGCCGCTGCCGTAGTAGCACGACGACACGCCGGTGCAGGTGGACACGAAGCGCTTGTCGGCGAGGTTGCTGGCATTGAGCGCGAGCCGCACCGTGGTGCTGCCGATCTGGCCCACGTCGTAGCGGATCGCCGCGTCGAACAACGTGTATGACGGAATGCGGTACAGGTTGGCGCTGTCGCCGTAACTCACCCCGTTGTAGCGCGCCCCCGCTGCGAGGCTCAGACCCTGCAGTGCGCCGCCCTGGAAGGTGTAGTCGGCCCAGAACGAGGCGCTGTAGTCGGGCACCATCGCCAGCTCCTTGCCCTTGTACGGTGCCGAACGGGTCATCTCCGAATCCATCCGCGACGCCGCGCCGATCAGGCTGAAGCCCTCGAACGGGGTGATCCGGCCTTCCAGTTCGATGCCGCGCACGCGGCCTTCGTCGCCCTGGATCGAGCAGGTGGCGGTGCCGGTGGCGCCGCAGGTGCGGTGGCTGGCGATCGGATCGTCGACGATCATGTTCTGCTGGCGCAGGTCATACACTGCCAGCGTTACCAGTCCATCCACGCTGGCCGGCTGGTACTTCAGGCCGGCCTCCCACTGCGAACCGGTGATCGGCTCGAAGGTGGCCTGGGTGAAGCTGTCCAGCGGCGACTTGGTCGAGGGCTGGAACGACTCGGCATAGCTCACATACGGGGTCAGGCCGTTCTCGAACACATACAGCACGCCGGCGCGACCGGTGAACGCTTCGCTCTTGATCACGTTGCGCCCGCCGGGCGTGGAAATGCCGGTGCTGATGTTGCGGTTGGCGCTGCTGCTGTCGTCCTTGGTCCAGTCGTAGCGGCCGCCCAGGGTCAGGCGCCAGTTGCCCAGCGCCAACTGGTCCTGCAGGTACACGCCGCTCTGCCGGTTGACGCCGGCGGTGGGCGTTTCGGTGCTCACCGTGGGCATGTAGTTGGAATACACCGGGCTGAAGATGTCGATCGGGCGCGGGCTGCTCATCGCGCTGCGCACGCCTTCCCAGTCGGCACGCTGCCAGTCCCAGCCCAGCAGCACCGTGTGGTCGACCGCACCGGTGGTGAAGCGGGCCTGCAGGCGGGTGTCGAAGGTGTCGCCATCCGAGTTGCCGGTACCCATCACGCCGCGACGGTTCTGGGTGCGGCCATCGGCGTTGAGCGCGCCGAAGGTCACCACGCCGCGGTACAGCGAATCCACGTGGGTGCGGCGCGCGCTCTGGGTGAGCGTGAGGTGGTCGTTGAACTGGTGCTCGAACAGCCAGCCGGCGGTCCACACGGTGCGGTTGAAGGTGTTCCAGCCGGGTTCGCCGATGAAGGTGCTGTTCTTCATGTGGCCGTAGGCGGTGGGGTTGAGCGTGCCGGCGGCGGGCAGGAACTGGTAGGTGGAGCCGCCGTCGTCCTTCTGGTACATGCCCAGCAGGGTCAGACGGGTGCGTTCGGCGATCTGCCAGGTGTAGCTGGGCGCCAGGAACCAGTGCTTCTGTTCGGTGTGCTGGATCTGGGTGTCGCCATCGCGGTACAGCCCGACCAGTCGCACCAGATGGGCGTTGTCCGGGCTGCCGGTGCCCACGTCGAAGGCGGTGTTGTACTGGCCGTTGGCGTCCACGCCCAGGCGCAGTTGCTGCTGCTGGTCGGGGGTAGGGGTCTTGCTGACCTGGTTGACCATGCCGCCGGGCGCCACCTGGCCGTACATCACGGCCGACGGTCCCTTGAGCACTTCCACGCGGTCCAGGTTCCAGCTGTCGAACATGCTGCGGTTCCACTGGCTGCCCTGCGGTGCGCGCATGCCGTCCAGGGTGACGTTGTTGGCCCAGCTGCCGGCATCGAAGCCGCGGATGCGGAAGTCGTCCACGCGGTTGTCGATGCCGCTGCTTTCCAGACTGACGCCGGCCACGTAGCGCATCGCATCGTTGAGCGACTGCACGCCGCGTGCGTCCAGCTCCGCACGCTCGATCACCGACACCGACTGCGGCGTTTCAGCGATGCTGGTGCTTGTCTTGGTGGCGCCGCTGGTGCTGTTGGCGGTGCGGTAGGCGTTGACCTGGACCGCATCCAGCGCGGTGGCCTGCTGCGCGGTTGCGTCGTAGGCCAGTGTGGTGGCGGCCAGCGTGCAGGCCAGGGACAACAGGGTGCGGCGCAGCCTGAAGGGGAGGGGAGAAGAAGAATGCATGGCGCGGCTCGGGACGGATGGGGGCGACTGCCTGGCCGGCGGCGATCCGCAACGCTGTGGACGTCGATTCCATGCCAGGCAACGGGAATCTGCACGCCATTTTAACTGGTTGGCGTATTGATGCAATTGAAACCCATTCGCATATCGGCCGTTGCGACATCCGGTCGCAGCGGGCCACCGGGCCGACCCGCCCACGTATCATGCGCGACCCTGTTCGACGTCGATGTCCATCGGCGCGCTTCCGCAAAGGACTGATCGCATGACCCACACCCCCACACGCATCGCACTCGCCGCTGCGCTCCTTGCGCTCTCCGGCGCCGCCACGGCCGCCACATTGAGCACCGTGTCGGTGAACAAGGCCGCCTCGGACGCGGCCAGCATCGATGTGCAGCACCTGCCAGGCAAGGGCGCGGAGATCTCGCGCATGCAGACGCAGCATTTCGCCGACGGCGACCAGCTGACCACCTGGGCTGACGGTGGGGTGATGATGCTGTGCCGCAAGGTGGGCTACATCAAGGTGCCCGCCGACAAGCCGGAGGTGGCCACGCTGCCGCCGGAACAGCGGCAGATGCTGGTGTACGCGGCCATGATGGGCAGCGTGGGCGGGGTGGTGCAGGTGATGCAATGGACCGGTGAGAGCGTGGAGGTGGCCGACGACGGCAGCGAAACCACGCGCAGCGCCGAATCCAAATGGGCCTATGGCGTGGAGCGCGCCGAGGTGACCACCCAGCGCATGCCCGACGGTGCGTTGCGGGTGCGGGCGCGCAAGACTGCCACGGAAGAATCCACGCCGCGTTCCGGACCTGACGCCAGTTTCAGCACCGATGCCGACCGTGACGCGCGGATGGCCGAGCTGCCGGCCGTGGGCAGCTGGATGGAGGTGCTGATCGGTACGCAGCCGAAGGCGGCCCGCATCGATCCGGCGTTCTCCCTCACCGGTTGGGTGTCCTCGGGCGAAGGGCACGCCGCAACGGTGGGCGAGGCCCGGGCGGCGGCGGGCTGCAAGGACTGAGGCCCCCGGCGTCATTGTTCTGTTGATGGTCGATCCATCGCTGGATGGATGGCAGTGTTCTGCCGGTGTGGCGTAAAAGCCCTTGCCGCCCGCCTGCACAGGTCTACAATGGCGCCATTCCTTCCGGGACACCCCGATGCGTTCGCAACCGCTCCTGACGTTTTTTACCCAGACCCGCGCAAGCGTGGAACGGGCGCGTCTGCCCTGCGGCTCATCCGGCGGCTGATCGATACCCGATCCCCCTGAACGACCCAGACAGAGCGCCCCACCGGGCGCTCTTTTCGTTTCCGCGTTTCACTTCCTTCCCCGCTCCAGAACACCGCAAAGGAGAACGTGCCATGCACCAGATCGCCGAGCCCCAAACCTGGCCGCACGCCCGTTAGCCAACGGCGGCGTGCGGCTCCCCGATGTTGGCGACACGAGCATTGACCATGAACACTCATACCCACCTTCTTTCCCACTGGCGCAACCTGGGCATCATTGCCCACATCGACGCCGGCAAGACCACGCTCACCGAACGGCTGCTGTGGAAAACCGGCGAGATCCGTCGCGTCGGCGAAGTGCATGACGGCGCGGCCACCACCGACTTCTCGGCGATCGAGCGCGAACGTGGCATCACCATCGGTGCAGCGGCCGTGCAGGCGCACTGGGCGCCCCGCGGTGGCGACGACCATCGCCTGACCCTGATCGACACCCCCGGGCACATCGATTTCGCGATCGAAGTGGAGCGTTCGCTGCGCGTGCTGGACGGCGCGGTGGCGGTGTTCTCCGCGGTCGATGGCGTGCAGCCGCAATCCGAAACGGTCTGGCACCAGGCGCGCCGGCACGGCGTGCCGCTGATCGCCTATGTCAACAAGATGGACCGCGTGGGCGCCTCGTTCGAGCGCGTGCTGGGCCAGTTGCAGGACAAGCTGCAGGCACGGCCCTGGGCGCTCGGCTGGCCGTTGGGCGAAGAAAGCCAGTTCCACGGCTGGGTCGATTTCGTCGGCCGCCAGATCGTGGAGTGGGACGACGCTGGCAACCCGACCCGCCAGGACTGGAACGCGGACCAGCAGGCGCACTGGCAGCCCCATCGCCTGCGCCTGATCGAAGCCGTGGCCGACCATGACGAGGTGCTGGCCGATGCGTGGCTGGCCGGTACAGCGGTCGACGACGCACAGCTGCGCGCTGCGCTGCGCCGGGCCACCCTGGCCGGTGCGGGCGTGCCGGTGCTGGCCGGTGCTGCGTTCAAGAGCAAGGGCATCGACACGTTGCTGGATGCGATCGTGGATTTCCTGCCCTCGCCGCTGGACCGCCCTGCGGTCGTGGCCACCCGTGGCGACGACGAGGTGCTGTTGCCGCCGGACCCGAAGGGACCGCTGGCGGGCCTGCTGTTCAAGATCACCCACCAGAGCCATGCCGCGTTGAGCTTCGTGCGGCTGTACTCGGGCACGTTGAAGGTGGGCGACCAGGTGGCCAGTTCGCAGCACGCACAGGGCCGGCGCATCAGCCGGCTGGTGCGGGTGCAGGCCGACCACACCCACGACATCACCGAGGCGGTCGCCGGTGAGATCGTGGCGGTGATCGGCTGGAAGGATGCGGTGAGCGGTGAAACGCTCAGTGCGCCGTCCGCGCCCCTGCTGCTGGACACCATCCATGCCCAGCACGCGGTGCTGGCCTGGCGGTTGAACGCCGACAAGGCGTCCGACCTGATCCGGATGAGCCAGGCGCTGTCGAGCCTGGCCCAGGAAGATCCCTCGTTCCGCGTCGCGACCGATGCGGTGACCGGGGAGACCCTGATCTGGGGCATGGGCGAGCTGCACCTGGAGGTGATGGTCGAACGCCTGCGCAGCGAGTGGAATGTGCCGGTGCGGGTGGGTGAGCCACGCGTGGCGTACCAGGAAACGCCGGCGCGCGCGGTGCAGGGCGTGGAAGGCAAGGTGGCCAAGCAGACCGGCGGCCAGGGCCAGTTCGCCCGGGTGCTGATCGAGGTGGCGCCCACCGGCGACGATGCGGTGCGCTTTGTCGACCGTACCGTGGGCGGGGTGATCCCGAAGGCGTTCGTGGCGGCGGTGGAGAAGGGCGTGCGTGCGGCGCTGGAAGAGGGGCCGCGGGGGCATCCGGTGGTCGGGATCGAGGTGACCCTGACCGACGGCCAGACCCATGCCAAGGACTCGTCGGAAATGGCGTTCCACCGCGCCGGCAGCGAGGCGGTCAAGGCGGCGCTGGCTACGACAGGTACGCGCCTGCTGGAGCCGGTGATGGAGGTGGCGATTCATGCACCGTCGGGCAACGTGGGCGATGTGGTGGGCGACCTGAATCGCCGGCAAGGGCGGGTGGCGTCGATCGAAGACCAGGGTGCGCAGGTGGAAGTGCTGGGCTATGCGCCGCTGGCGCGGCTGGCCGGTTACACCACGGCGTTGCGCTCGCTCACCCAGGGGCGTGCGTCCAGCGACATGCGCTTCAACGGCTACGAGGAAGTGCAGGCCGCATGACACGCCGGTAGGCACTGACACACGCCGGTAGGCACCGACACACGTCGGTAGGCACCGACCGTTGGTCGGTGCATGCGGGGGCCGGGCAACCGCCCCCCTTTTTTTGGTTCTTCGCCGATCTGCGGGGCGAGCAGAAGCATGCCTTGACGCTTTCGAAGCGCGGTCGTCGACGGGTCGGGCGCTGGGCCCCCATGCCCTTTCCGGCGAATGTCCCCCGGCGTCGGCCTGCGGCCGCCACCTCCTCCTTTATTTCGCCTCCAAGGGCATGGGGGCCCAGCGCCCGACCCGCCGACCACCGTCAAAAAAGCGCGGCGTCATTGCCTACCCTGCAGCCAGGCCGTGGTGGGCGGCGGCCACGGAAAAAGCCAGACGCATCAACACAACGTTGCCGTGGCACTTGAGGGCCAACATCAGCCGCCGCTCACCCGGCAGAAGAACACCCATTCGGGATCCCCTTCATCCAGGTTGTCGATGTACCCGCTGCGCTGGAACCCGGCCTGCAGCAGCAGCGCGTGCATTGCGGTGTTGGAGCGGTTGGCCGAGGTGAACAGTTTGGGGCGCGCGCACTGCGCGCGGAGGTGCTCGACCAGCTGGAGGGCCAGGCCCTGGCGCCGATACCCGGGCCCGACCATCAGCATCTCGATGAATCCGCAGTTGAAGAACTGGTGGTGCAGGACGCCGTAGGCCGCTGCGCGCCCGTCCACGAGAAGCACGTGGCAGGTGCCGGCCTGCACCCATGCCTGGATCTGGGCGGCACGCTCGGGCGCGTGTTGGGCCACGCTGTCGAGGCCTACCAGGGCCTCGATGTGGTGGGGTGCCGCAGGGCAGATCTCGATCACGCGTTACCGTCCTTCCTGATTGCCGGGTGCAAAAGGGTACCTTGCCCATTCTGGCCTGCGCGGACCCCGCCGGGACCGGCCAGGCCTTCTGCATTTACACTACCCGGCTGGGCCACGCGTTTTCGCGCGGGCCTGTTTCCCGACTTCTGGAGCCTCCGATGACCCTTGCGCACTTTTACCCGATCGGCACCCCCGGACAGCCCTGGGGCGACGCCGAGCGCGCGCAATGGCGGGCCCGCCAGCAGCGCCAGCGCAGTTATCACGAAGACGTGGTGGCCGCGCTCAAGCGCCTGGGCGAGCGGTTCGAGGTGGTCCAGTATGGCCAGCTCGACTATGCCCCGGACCACTACCCGCTGTTTGCGGTGGTGAACCAGGCGTGGGACCCGGCGCTGCCGAGCGCGCTGGTGACCGGTGGCGTGCACGGCTATGAAACCAGTGGCGTGCACGGCGCGCTGCAGTTCCTGGACCAGCACGCCGACGCCTACGCCGGGCGCATCAACCTGATCGTGGCCCCGTGCGTCAGCCCGTGGGGCTATGAGCGCATCCAGCGCTGGAACCCCGATGCGATCGATCCCAACCGCAGCTTCCGTGACGGCGGCCAGATCGAAGAGGCGGCCGCGCTGATGCGCTGGGTGGGCACCCGTGCAGACGGCCTGCTGGTGCATCTGGACCTGCATGAAACCACCAACAGCGACCTGGAAGAGTTTGATCCGGCCCGCTGCGCGCGTGACGGCAAGGACCTGGTGCCGGACATCATTCCCGATGGCTTCTACGTGATCGGCAACAGCGAGGACCCGCAGCCGGCGTTCCAGCAGGCGCTGGTGGCCGCGGTGGAGAAGGTCACGCATATCGCACCGGCCGATGCCAAGGGCGAGCTGATCGGCATGCCGTTGCAGTCCAACGGGGTGGTGTGGGGCGAATCCCGTTCGATCGGTGCCTGCGCCGGCTTCACCAACGCACGCTATGCCACCACCACCGAGGTGTATCCGGACAGCCCGCGCACCAATCCGCAGGAATGCAACGATGCGCAGGTGGCGGCCGTGTGCGCCGGCCTGGACTTCGCGCTGGCCCAGCGCTGATCACCGCCGTCATGTCGTCACCGGGCACCCCCAACCCCGCTGCCGCCGATGACGGCGATGCGCTGCATTTCTGCAGCACCTGCGCGTTCTCCGATGCGTGCATGTCGCAGGGCTACGACAAGACCGCGCTGGCCGAGCTGCATGTGCTGGTGGACCACGTGGGGCCGTTCCGCGCGGGCGAGCACATCTTCCGCGCGGGCGATGCGTTCGATTCGATCGCCGCGGTGCGTGGCGGCATGGTCAAGACCTACTTCAACGACAGCCAGGGCAACGAGCAGGTGCTGGGCTTCAGCCTGCCCGGCGAGGTGATCGGGCTCAACGCGATCCACGGTGCGCGTTACCCCTGCAACGCCGTTGCGCTGGATACGGTGTACCTGTGCCGGTTTTCGTTCCCGCGCATGAGCCTGCTGGCCACGCGCATGCCTGGCCTGCAGGCCAAGCTGTTCAGCCTGCTCAGCGCCGAGATCGGCAAGGTGGCGTTGATGGCGGCCAACCATCGCACCGAGGAGCGTATGGCCGCGTTCCTGCTGGATCTGTCCGAGCGCTACGCACGGCGTGGCTTCTCGCCGCTGCGCTTCAACCTGAGCATGAGCCGGGTGGAGATCGCCAATTACCTGCGCATGGCGCCGGAAACCGCCAGCCGCGTGCTGCGCCGTCTCAGCGATGACGGCGTGATTGCGGTCAACCAGCGCGAAATGCAGGTGCTGCAGCCGGACCGGCTGGCTGCGCTGGCCGCGGCAAGTGGGACCGGCGCGACTGGCTGACGAAACGGTTTCGGCCCGGTGGCGCGCAGCACCGCCCTGGCAGAGAATTCAGTACAGTTCCCGGTGCAGCCGGCCCTCGGTCTGCAACGTATCCCATGTACTACCGCCGCCTTCGTGGGCCGGCATGATCGTGTTGATCGCGTCCTGCACGGCAGCGCCCAGATGCTGCTTGTTGCCGCACAGGTACACATGCGCGCCACGCTGCAGCAGGTCGCCAACCGTTTCGGACTGCTCAGCCAGCGCGTGCTGCACGTAATACTTGGCCGTGCCGTCGCGCGAGAATGCCGTGTGCAGCCCCTGCAGGCGTCCGTCGGCGCGCCACGCCTCCAGTTGCTGCCGGTAGAGGAAGTCGTGGTCGCGGTGCTTCTCGCCGAACACCAGGTGCACCTCGCGCTGCTGGCCAGCGGCGTCAAGCTCGCGCAACAGCCCCATCAACGGCGCGATACCGGTGCCGGTGCCGACCATCAGCAGCGGGGCATCCGGGTCGCGGGGCAGGTGGAAGCCCGGGTTGGAGCGGCAGTACACGCGGGCGCTGCCGTCGCCGTCCAGCAGCCAGCCGGTGGCGGTGCCGCGGCGCTCGCGCCCGGTGCGGGTGTAGCGCACCTCGCGCGCACACAGCGCCACCGCCGTGCTGTTGGCAGCCGATGCAATCGAGTAGGCGCGCGGCAGGCACGGCGACAGCAGTGCCACCAGCCGCTCCAGTGGCACACGGTCCGGGCTGGCGTGGTCGTTCAGTACATCCAGCAGGTCGGCCCCATGCAGGTAGGCCTCCAGCGCCTGGCGCTGGCTGCTGCGGAGCAGGTCCTTGAGTGCGTCGCTGCCGGTCAGTCGCGCCAGCTCGCGCAGCAGGGACTTGCCCAGCAGTCGCAGCTCTTTGTGACGGAGCAGCTCGACCGCGTCGCCCTGGCCATACCAGCGCGCCAGTGCCTGCAACAGCGCCGGGTCGTTCGGAGCCACCACGTGCAGGGTGTCGCCCGCGCGGTAGGCGATGCCGCTGCCGCGCAGGTCCAGCTCCAGGTGCCATGCCGCCGGATCGCGTGCGTTGAGGCGGCGCCGCGCGATGATCGGCGCCGCGAACGCATTGTCCTCGGCATACGCGGTCACCTGCAGGCGAAGGTCGCGGCCGGCGGACGGGTTGCCGTCCAGTACGTCGCCGAGTACCGGGGCCCATTGCTCGAAAAAGTGCTCGTAGCCGCCATCGGCGTCGACGCGCTGCATGATCGGCCGCGCCTGACGCGCCCCGAGCAGGCGGTCCAGGGTCTTGCTGAAACCGCAGAACTGCGGGTAGCCCGTGTCGCCCAGCCCGAACACGGCGTAGCGCAGCCCGGGCAGGGCAGGGCACTGGCGCAGCGCCTCGGCGAAGCGCTCGCCGTTGGCGGGCGGCTCGCCATCACCGAATGAGCTGGACAGCGCCAGCAGCACGTCGCCTGCGCCGAGCGAGGCAACGTCGATGTCGTTGAAGGGCAGCACCTGCGGCGCGTGCCGCTGCAGGGCCGGGAACGCGCCCAGGCGGTGGGCCAGGGCGCGTGCGTTGCCGGATTCGGAGCCGTATCCGACCAGGACGCGTTGGATCGGGGCGGCGACGTCCATCAGGCGGCAGCGTAGAAGTCGTCGAACTTTTCCTTGCTGAACTCCACCGCGTCGAAGTTGCCCATCAGGTCATTCACCACGCGGCGGATGCTGATGTAGGCGGTGATCGCACCGTCAGCGTCGAACAGCGGCTGCACGGTGGTGTCCACCACGTACAGCACGCCACCCTTGCCCAGGTTCGGCACGATGCCGGTCCAGCTCTTGCCGGCCTTGATCGTGTCCCACATGTCCTTGTAGACGGCCTTGGGCACGTCCGGGTGGCGCACGATGCTGTGCGGCTGGCCAATCAGCTCATCGCGGGTGAAGCCGGTGAGCGTGCAGAACAGGTCATTGGCATAGGTGATGTTGCCCTGCAGGTCGGTGGTGGAGATCACCATGACGTTCTGCAGTGCGTTCAACAGCTGGGCATTGTCGGGGGCGTAAGACATGGCGGGTTCCTTGGAGCGGTGTGGTGGGTGCGATGCCGGCGTACCGGCAACGCGTTGACGTCGTGTCGCGTACAGGATCGACGTAGCCCCCAGGCACCACCATGACAAAGGTCAAGGTCGCCGTTGCCGCCGCTGCGACATTGCGTCGCATGCGCGCACGCACGCGGCGCGGCATCGGCGCCCGCACCGCCGTGCATGCGCAGCGGGTACTTACAGGATGTCGCTGTACGCGCAGCCCACCGTCACCCAGCCCGGCGAGTAGCTCAGGTCCACCAGCACGCGGGCGGTGCGGTTGCCGCCCAGCGGCTTGCGGTAGTCCATGCCTTTCCAGCCGTAGGTCTCTTCCATGGCCGCCTGGTCCGGGCGCGGCGACATCCCGCCGATGCGGTCCACGATGGTCTTGCCGCGGCTCAGTTCCTGGCCGGGGGCTACCTTGAAGGCCAGCAGCATTTCGGTGGTGCTGGACAGGTGCACCAGGTCGGACGTTTCGCCCCAGGCGGTGATGGGCGCGTCGCTCTTCCAGAGGCTGAGCGCGGCGTCGCCGGACGCTGCCGAACCGGCATGGGCGAAGTCGGTGACTTCTTCGGCGTTGATGCTGTCGGTGAAGGCGGCCACCTGGTCAGCGGTCAGTTTGCATTCCAGCAGGCGGGACAGCGTAGCGGCGCTGTCCTGGGCCATGGCGGCGGTGGGTGCGAGCAGGCCGAGCAGGGCGCACAGGGTGGTGGTCTTGATGGACATCGGGGTGGTATCTCTTCGTGCTGGTGATGGGATGCCGCGCGCACGTTCCGTGTGAGCACGCCGCAGCGGCGCACGGATTCTGCACGATTCCTCATGTCCATCGATAGCGTTGCGTAGTACTCACGTGAAGATGAGGTAAGGATCACATTTTCGATGTGTAGTACCATGTGTCGCTTGATCATTGTCTCGGGCCGTTGCCCGTCTCTCGGTCACCCTTCCTGCAGCGCCGTGGAATTCCACGCGGCCGTCCGGGAACGCCTGTTGCCACCCCTTCTTCGCGCCTCGTGCTGCGTTCTTTCGAAGGCGGTTCTTTCCTGTGCCGTGCGCGGGACCTCGGGCGTGGTGGTGGCCATGCTTCCAGGAGAAAGCAGAATGCAGGACCTGCATGCCGCACACGCCCATTTCGGGTGGTTCAAACGCCGTCGCCACGTCCAGGTGGATGAAGTGACCGTTGTTGATCGCCCGATGCTCAAGAAGGCCGTGGGTGCCGCCGCCCTCGGCAATGCGATGGAGTGGTTCGATTTCGGTGTGTACGGCTACATCGCGGTCACCCTGGGGCAGGTGTTCTTTCCCGCCAGCAATCCGACCGCACAGCTGATCGCCACCTTCGCCACGTTCACCGTGGCCTTCCTGGTGCGTCCATTGGGCGGCCTGGTGTTCGGGCCGCTGGGCGACAAGTACGGCCGCCAGAAAGTGCTGGCCTTCACCATGATTCTGATGGCGCTGGGCACCTTCAGCATCGGTTTGATTCCGTCCTATGAGCGCATCGGGTTGTGGGCCCCGGCGTTGCTGCTGCTGGCGCGGCTGGTGCAGGGCTTCTCCACCGGTGGCGAGTATGGCGGCGCGGCCACCTTCATCGCCGAGTATTCCACCGACCGCAACCGCGGCCTGATGGGCAGCTGGCTGGAGTTCGGCACGCTGGGCGGCTACATCGCCGGCGCGGGCACCGTGACGGCGCTGCATATGGCGTTGAGCAGCGCGCAGATGCTGGACTGGGGCTGGCGCATCCCGTTCCTGGTGGCCGGTCCGCTGGGCCTGCTGGGCCTGTACATGCGCATGAAGCTCGAAGAGACCCCGGCGTTCCGGGCCTATGCCGAAGAGGCCGACAAGCGCGACAACGAGCGCCCCGGCCTGGGTGCGCTGTTCCGCGTGCATTGGCCGCAGCTGCTCAAGTGCGTGGGCCTGGTGCTGGTGTTCAACGTCACCGACTACATGCTGCTCACCTACATGCCCAGCTACCTCAGCGTCACCATGGGCTACGCCGAAAGCAAGGGCCTGCTGCTGATCATCATCGTGATGCTGGTGATGATGCCGCTCAACGTGGTCGGCGGCCTGTTCAGTGACAAGCTTGGCCGCCGCCCGATGATCATCGGCGCGTGCATCGCGTTGTTCGCGCTGGCCATTCCGTGCCTGAAACTGATCGGTACCGGCAACGACTGGTTGATCTTCCTGGGCCTGATGCTGCTGGGCCTGGCCCTGGTGTGCTTCACCAGTTCGATGCCCTCCACGCTGCCGGCGTTGTTCTACACCCCGGTGCGTTACAGCGCGCTGTCGATTGCCTTCAATGTCTCGGTATCGCTGTTCGGTGGCACCACGCCGCTGGTCACCGCGTGGCTGGTCGAGCGCACCGGCGACCCACTGGTGCCGGCGTACTACCTGATGGGTGCAGCGGTCATTGGCATCATCACCATGCTGTTCGTCACCGAAACCGCGCGCCTGCCGCTGCGCGGCTCGCCGCCGGCGGTGGCCAGCGAAGCCGAAGCCCGCGCCTTGCTGCGCAGCGACGCCCTGATGACCGTCGACAACGCCCAGCCAACGCTGCCCGAGGCGGCCATCCCCGACGACGCGCGCCCCGCCTGACCCGGCGCTCCCGTGCGACCCCGGTATTGCCGGCCGCTGGCCGGCTCCGGCACGATGTCGGTAATGCTTGCCGCCGGCCGGCTCCGGCACGATCTCGGTAATGCTGGCCGCTGGCCGGCTCCGGCACGATGTCGGTAATGCTTGCCGCCGGCCGGCTCCGGCACGATCTCGGTAGTGCCGGCCGCTGGCCGGCTCCCCGCACACCAGGATCACCGCGACGCCCAAAAAATGGAGCCGCCCAAGGGCGGCTCCATGCCATCACCAGCTGTAACTCATCCCCAGCTGCGCACTGGTCTGGTGATACCCACTGGCCTGCTGCCGGGCCAACCCGGCCCACGCTCCGAACCCGTTGGCAAACTTCAACGACGCACCGGCGCTCACCTCCGCACGGCTGCGCGGAATGCGCGCATCCACGCGCTCATCGTCCATCCACACCTGGGACTCGGCGCGGGTATGCAGCCAGTTGGCGGCGATATACGGCTGCACATCGGCGGCACCATCGCCCCAGCGGGTCACGCCGGACAAGCGCAGGCCCACGCGGCCATACAGCCCATCGGCATCCTGCGTGGTCACTACCGTGCCATTGGCCTCGGTGTGGCGCAGGTCGTCCCAACGGTTGTAGCCCACCTGCAGCTGCGGCTCCAGGAAGATCCCGCCGGCCTGTGCACCGCCCACACGGAACGCATAGCCGGTTTCAATCGCGCCCTGCCAGCCGCGGCTGTCGTAGCGCTCCGCGTCCAGGCCTACGCCTTCCACGCGGTTGCGGAACTGGGCACGTTGCACCGAACCATCCACGTAGAAGCCGGCATACGGATCAACGGCATTACCCGCCCGCCACGTGCCATACACGCCCAGTGCTTCGCCCTTGACCTTGCCACGCGCGTAGTAGCCGGTAAGTGCATTGGTGGACGTGCTGGTGGCATTGCCACTGGACAGCATCACGCCCACGCCGCTGCCTGCATCGTTGCGCCACACATCGGCACCGACGCTGAGCGACTGGCTGTTGCCCTGCACATCCAGCTGCTGGCTTACCGCATCAAAGCCGGTACGCGAACCATCCACCCGCGCCCAGGCGCGGCCGCCGTTCTGGCCGGCATGGCGGTCGTGATAGCCCAGGCGGAACATGGTCTGCGCCGCCTGCAGGTTGGCCAGGTAGGCACCGCCCTCCGGGCGCAGCACAGGCTCCGGATTCACCGGATTGCACTCGGGCAGGGTGGGGTCGGTATCGCAGGGGTCCGGTGCGGTCGGCAGCTGCGAGCGCAGGTACCAGTTGCCATCGGCGCCAGTGCCCTTGAACAGGAAGTACTCGTACTGGCCACCCACGGCACGGCCGGCCAGGTTGAACTGGCCATTGGAGGCTCCGCCCACCCGGATCAGCTCGATGCCCTTGTCGGTCTGTGCGCCGGCACCGCCCACGTTGTTGACGCGCACGTTGGCGCTGCCGCTGGTGTCGCCGCCGATGATCAGTTTGTCGGTGGCCGCGGTGTCGCCAGCCAGTGCGGTGTTGAAGGCGAGGGTGCCGCCGTTGCCGCTGAAGTTGCCCGCGACGTTGAGGGTGTTGAAGGTTGTGCCGTTGCCCAGCGACACCGTGCCGCTGCCGAGATCGAGCCGGCCAACGGTGGAATTGCCGGTCATGTTCCAGGTGGCCGCGTCCAGCGCCACGCTGGTGACGTTGGTCATGGCGCCGGTGATGCTGGCGTTGTTGGAAAGCGCGGCGTTCAGCTGTGACGTGCCGTCGGCGCGAAGATCGCCGTGCAATGATGACGCAGCAACGTTGAAATTCAGGACGCCTCCATCGACAGCCTCGGCAACAACGCCGTTGCCGCCGGTCACCGTACTACCGTTGGCTACGGTTACCGTGGTGCTGTCGATCAGGCTGGTGCCGTGCACAACAATGCCGCTGCCGCTAAGCCCAGTGACATGAGATCCATTCAGAGAAATGGTGTTGTCGGCGATCGTGCCACCGGGGGCGCCGCCGGCATCTGTGACGACGATACCGTTCTGATCGCCAATGATGGTGGATCCGTTGGTGGCACGGATTGTGGAATTGGCGAACACCGCCAGCCCGGTGGCGAGATCGTTCGGCAGCATGCCCGTTCCCGTACCAGTCGATTCAATGCGGGTATTGGAGACGTCGAGGACACCGCCTTGGGTGTAGGCGCCCACACCGCGACCGCTGAGGATGGAATCAGTGACTACGGCCGTACCGGCTGGACCCCCAGAGGTGTTGCCGTTGGTCACGGCCAGAGCTGCCGCCCCGTCGTTGCTGATCGTGGATCCGGTAACTTTCGCGGAGGCCGAGGTAACAAAGGCGCTGGCGAATGGTTCGCTACCACTGACTACGGCACCTGTCATGTCCAGTGCCGCACCTTCGCGTGTGTTGACGGATGTTGCCGCACTGCTGGGAGTAAACGTAAGTACTGCACCAGCGCCACGCACGGTCCAACTTTCGATGGGATCGCCCGGATTGACCGTGGCGCTCTCGCCGGGATTGAGGGTGGCGGCGTAGATTGGGCCGGCAACGGCAAGGCCGCTGGCAATGGCCAGCGCAAGGGAACAGGGAACAAGGATCTTCATGGCTATCTCCAGTGCTTCACCGTTCAAGCAAGGCACAAATATGTAGGTGTGGAAGCGCGGGGGGCTGGCGGCTCCTACCAATAAGGGTCACCAGCTATCATTACTCCTGTGGGAAAAAAACTCCGAAAAGGACCGCATTCACTTCGCTGGCATGGATCAAAGATATGGCGATGTGACAACGACGTGATTTTTCCGGAAGTTCTCAAGTAGCGAGAGCAGAGTGCAGACCAGCTCTCGCTTGAGGTGGATCGACAGGCTCTTCTCTTGTGCACTGCAGTAAGGAGGGGACAGTCTGTTGAACGGCCATAGATCGATCCATGCAATTTGTTGCATTCGATAGCGCCGGCGATTGACGCTTCGGAGGCCATTCAGCCGCAGCGCAGCATGCGGTGCCGTAAGGGGGGTGCTAGGATCTGACTACCATCTGAATCGATCCAAATGCCGATGCCCACGTTGGACCGTCGTCTCCTGATCGCTGTCGCCGCCACGGCGATGTTCGCCTCCGGCCTGGCTGCGGCCGCCCCGGCCAAGACCGCCGCTGACAAAGCCTATGCCTCGGTCGACCCCTTCATCGGCACCGGCGGGGAAGGGCATACCTATCCCGGCGCCACGGTGCCGTTCGGCATGGTCCAGCTCAGTCCGGACACCCGCATCCAGCCGCGCGAAAAGGCCTACGGCTGGGCTGCCGGGTACCGCTATGACGACAGCAGCATCGTCGGCTTCTCGCATACCCATTTCTCCGGCAGCGGCCATTCGGACCTGGGCGACGTGCTGGTGATGCCGTTCACCGGCGATCCCGGGCTGGAGCGCGGCGACCCGGACAAGCCCAAAAGTGGCTATGCCTCGCGCTTCCATCACGACAACGAGAAGGCCGAGCCGGGTTACTACGCGGTAACGCTGGACGACTACAAGGTGCGTGCCGAGCTCACCGCCAGTGCCCGCACCGGCGTGCACCGCTACACGTATCCACGTGGCCAGCAGGCGCGGGTGCTGCTCGACCTGCGCACCAGCCTGTATGACTATCCGGGCAAGATCCTGTGGTCGCGGCTGCGCCTGCAGCCCGATGGCACGGTCACCGGCTTCCGCGAAACCCGCGGTTGGGCGCCGGGCCGGCAGCTGTATTTCGCGATGCGTTTCTCGCGCCCGCTGACCGGCCACGCATTGCACAACACCGAAACCGACATTGCCTACAAGGGCTTCCCACCGCCGGGCCAGAACGATCCCACCCAGCGGCCGCAGATCGAAGGGCGGCAACTGGTGGGTACGTTCGATTTTGGTGCGCTGGATGCGCCGCTGGTGGTCACCGTGGCCATCTCGTCGGTGAGCGAGCAGGGCGCGATCGCCAACCTGGACGCCGAGGCGAAAGATCAGAACTTCGACCGCGTGCGCGCCGAGGCGAAGCAGCAGTGGACCCAGGCGTTGTCCGCCGTGGACATCGAGGCCCCCGAGCATGATCGCCGCAGCGCCTACACCGCGCTGTACCACAGCATGCTGGGCCCAACCCTCTTCATGGATGCCGATGGCCAGTACCGCGGTTCGGACAATGCCGTGCACCGCGCCGAGGGCTACACCAACTACTCCACGTTCTCGCTGTGGGACACCTACCGTGCGCTGCATCCGTTGCTGACCCTGGTGCAGCCGGAAAAGCGCAACAGCGACTTCATCAATTCGCTGATCGCCCACCAGCAGCACAGTGCGTACGGCATGCTGCCGGTGTGGGCGTTCCACGGCCAGGAAACCTGGTGCATGATCGGCTACCACGCCGTGCCGGTGATCGCCGATGCCTACCTCAAGGGCATCCGCGGTTTCGATGCCGACAAGGCGCTGGATGCGATGGTGGCCACCGCCAACTACGGCCCGTATGACGGCATCGCGCAGTACCGCGAACTGGGCTGGGTGCCGATCGACGAAGAGGGCGAGGCGGCCAGCAAGACGCTGGAGTACGCCTTCGACGACTGGACCATCGCACGCATGGCCGAGGCCATAGGCCGCAAGGACGTGCAGGCCACCTTCGACGGCCGTGCCGGCAACTGGCGCCACGCGTTCGACGCAGAGACCGGCTTCATGCGCGCGCGCAAGCGTGACGGCAGCTTCCGCACCCCGTTCGATCCGTCGGCCAGCGGGTATGGCACCGACTACACCGAAGGCAATGCCTGGCAGTATTCCTGGTACGTGCCGCAGGACGTGGCCGGGCTGGCCGCCGCACACGGGGGCAGCGACAAACTGCTGGCCCGCCTGGACCAGGTGTTCGAGGCCAAGGTCGACCCGTCGATCTTCGAGCATATGGAAGACATCACCGGCCTGATCGGCTGGTATGCGCACGGCAACGAACCCAGCCACCACGTGGCCTACCTGTACGCTCATGCCGGCCAGCCGTGGCGCACCCAGGCGCGCCTGAAGCAGATCATGGACACCCAGTACGCCGACCGTCCCGATGGTCTGGCCGGAAATGACGACCTGGGCCAGATGTCGGCCTGGTACGTGTTCACCGCGCTGGGCTTCTACCCGGTGGCACCGGGCAGTGGCGAGTACATCATCGGCCGCCCGTTCCTGCCCAAGGCAACGTTGAACCTGCCTAACGGCAAGCGCTTCAGCATCGTCACCGAGGGGATGGCCAAGGGCCACCAGTACGTGGGCTCGGTTACCCTCAACGGGCAGCCCCTGCAGCGCACCTTCCTGCGCCATGCCGAGATCCTGGCCGGCGGCGAGCTGCGCTTCACCCTGCAGGCCGAGCCGAACAAGGCCTGGCCGGGGGAGGGCGCCCAGGCGCCGTACTCGATGTCGCGCTGAGCCTTGGGGACGCCCGTGCAGCCCTTGCATGGCAAGGGCTTTCGCGGTTTTGGGGCGTCCGGGGCAGGCCAAAATGGGATTTATGTCCAATTTGGCCAAAAGGCGTATGATGGCCCCATATCCCGCGCTGGAGCCTGCCATGACCCTGCCCCTGGACCTGCCCGGCCTTGAAAAGGCCACGGCATCGTCGGTAAAAACCCGTGGCTGGCCAAGCCTGATGCGCACCGTGCGCGAAAAGCAGGCCCTGGTGATCACCAACCACAACCACCCCGAAGCGGTGATCGTGGACATCAAGGCCTACCAGGAGCTGCTGGCCAAGGCCGCCGAGGCCGACACCGACGAGCGCGGCGGCGAGCTGGAACGGCTGCGCGCGCAGTTCGACGTGCAGCTGGCCAGCCTCAACCGCGACGGCGGGCTGGGCAAGGTGCTGGGCCAGCCGATCCGGCGCGGCAGGATCACCCCCGGCAAGTCGCTCTGACCGATGGGGCGGATACTGGTGCTTGCCGGCGTCAATGGCGCCGGCAAGAGTTCGCTGCTGGGAACCTGGCTGGAGGCCGATGGCCTGACCTGGTTCAACCCGGATTCCTTCACCCGCGCCCTGGTCCAGGCGGGCTGGGCGGCCGAAGAGGCCAACTCCGCCGCCTGGCACGAAGGCGCACGGCGGTTGCGCAGCGCCATGGCCGAGGGCAGCGATTTCGCCTTTGAGACCACCCTGGGCGGCAACACCATCGCGCGGCTGCTGCGCGAGGCGTGCGAAACCCACGACGTGGCGATCTGGTTCTGCGGCCTGGACAGCGTGCAGCTGCATATCGATCGGGTGGCCGCGCGCGTCGCCAAGGGGGGGCACGATATTCCCCAGGACAAGATTCACGCCCGCTACGACGCATCGCGTGAAAACCTGTTGGCGCTGCTGCCCTATCTGGCCGAATTGCAGGTCTACGACAACAGCGCTCCGCTGGATGCACAGGGCTGCGCCAACCCGCTGCCGCTGCTGCATTGGGACCGCCGCGGGCTGCACTACCCGGTGTCGGTGGCCGAGCTGCTGCACACCCCGGACTGGGCCAAGCCGATCGTCATGCGGGCGATGGAGCTGCACGCCAGCGCGCCCTGACCACTGCGCAGAGCGTGCGCTGCACACATGGCGAACACATTCGTATGCGCGGTCCTTACACCTGCCCGCCTACGGTGGAGCTGGGTGCACTGGCACCCGTTTTTCCACAGGAGTTCACCATGCAGCAGCAGATCCCGGAAGGCACCTTGATTGTCGTCGCAGACGGCGGCTCGGCCCGCGTGTTCACCAACATCGGCAGTGGCCATACGCTGCAGCTCAAGCAGCAGGACGCGCTGAAGCTGCAGGACATCAGTGCGCAGGGCGTCTCGGGGCAGGGTCCGTCCGGTTCAATGCCGCAGGACACCAGCATCGCGCAGATGAACGAAGCCACCTTCGCCAAGCAGCTTGCCGGACAGTTGAACGAGGACGCCCTCAACAACCGCTATGCGCACCTGGTGCTGATCGCCGACCCGCAGACCCTGGGGCGCATCCGCCCGCAGTTGCACAAGGAAGTGCAGGCCCGCCTGCTGACCGATATTGCCAAGGACCTCACCAACGCGCCGCTTGAAGACATCCAGCGGGCGCTTGAGTCACCGCGATGAGCTACGCGCGCGCCTATGCCGCGCAGGAACCCGGCCGCGCCGCTGTCGATGCGGCGCCCGGCTGGCAACTGCTGGAATTCGGCGCGCCGTGGTGCCCGCACTGCAGTGCCGCGCAGGCGCCCTTGAAGGACTGGCTGGAGGCGAGGGACAACATCTCCCACCTCAAGATCGAAGACGGCAAAGGGCGACCGCTGGGCCGCTCTTTCCAGGTGCGGCTGTGGCCGACGCTGGTGCTGCTGCATGACGGACAGGAAGTGGCGCGGGTTGTACGCCCGCGTGCGGATGCGGACCTGGCGGCATTGGCGGCGGCCACGCCGACGACCTGACGCGCAGGGCGCGGTGGCTTGGCCCTTCGGTGGGTCAGGCCATCGCCGCGGCTGCTCTGCAATGACCCAGCAAGCCCTGCATGCCCTCGCGGTAGACCTCCGGGTCCATCGCATCGCTGTGCTTCGGGATCCAGTACGCCTGCCCGCGGCGATGAAGTGAGGCGCAGGCCACGACCAGGAACGCATCGGTCTCCTGGACATGCACAACGTCGCTCCAGCGCAGCAACGCAGGTCGCTGTCCTGCCCGCGCCACCTGCATGCCCTGGGCATCGAACTGCACGCGGTAGTCGCCCTGCAGCCGCTTGAAGCGAGTTTCCAGGGTGAGCCGGGCGAGGGCGCGGCTGAGCGGGCGCCCGCCTGCCGTACTGGCCGTCTGCTGTTGCGCCATCGTGCTGCGCAGACGCGCGGCGAACGGGCGAGCAAATCGCCAGGCGGGCACCAGCAGCAGCGCCGCCAGTGCCAGCGTCATCCACGTTTGCGGCGTGGCGCCGCGATGGAACAGCAACCATGCAGCGCCGCACACCGGCAGCAGCACCAGCAACGGTGTGACCGCACGCTGCTGGGCTGCGCCGAGCCGCTCGGCCAGCGCGTCGTCCCGCTGCATCTCGCGCTCCAGTGCCGCATCCACCCAGTGGCGGGTGTGCGCGGCGGTAATCGTGTAGCGCAGCTCGCCGCACGCCTCGCTCACCGGGCGCGGGTCCTGGGCAGGAATGCCGTGGCCAGGCCCAGCAACGGCAGGTACGAGGTGAAGTGGTAGATCCACACGATGCCATGCACGTCGGCCAGTTTGCCCAGCCCGGCGGCGCCGAGGCCGCCGATGCCGAACATCAGGCCAAACATCAGGCCCGACACCATGCCCACGCGGCCCGGCACGGCTTCCTGCGCGTAGACCACCAGCGCGGCGAATGCCGAGGACATCACCAGGCCGATGGCCACGGCCAGCACCGCGGTACCCATCAGGTTGGCGTAGGGCAGGGCAAGCGCGAACGGGGCCACGCCCAGGAAGGAAATCCAGATCACCGCCTTGCGCCCGATCCGGTCGCCCACCGGGCCACCGATGAAAGTGCCCAGCGCGATCGAGGCCAGGAAGATGAAGAGGTACATCTGGCTCTGCTGCACGCTCAGATGGAAGCGCTCGATCAGGTAGAAGGTGAAGTAGTTGGTGAAGGACGCGATGTAGACGAACTTGGCGAACATCAACACCGCGATCACCGCGATGGCCTGGACCACCTTGCCACGTGCCAGGCCGACCCCGGTGTTGCGCGCCAGGCTGCTCATCTTTGCCTGCCCGTGGCGGATGGTCCACCCGGTGAGCAGGAACAGCACGCCAACGGCCAGCGCGGCGGCCAGCATGAACCAGGCAATCGAACGCTGCCCATACGGAATCACCACCGCGGCGGCCAGCAGCGGCCCGATCGCCGAGCCGGTGTTGCCGCCCACCTGGAAGGTGGACTGTGCGGTGCCGAAACGCCCGCCGGAGGCCATCCGCGCCACGCGCGAGGCTTCCGGGTGGAAGGTGGCCGAGCCAACGCCGACCACTGCGGCGGCCACCAGCAGCATCGGGTAACTGCCGGCCAGGGCCATCATCGCGATGCCGATGCACGTGGCGATCATGCCGCACGGCAACAGGTAGGGCAGCGGACGCTTATCGGTGTACATCCCGATCCACGGCTGCAGCAGCGAGGCGGTGATCTGGTAGACCAGCGCGATCACGCCGATCTGCCCGAAGCTGAGCTGGAACTCGCTCTTGAACATCGGGTACACCGCCGGCAGCACCGCCTGGATCATGTCGTTGAGCAGGTGCGCAAAGGCGGCCGCGCCGACGATATGGACCGCAAAGCCCTGGTTGGGCGCGGTGGCGCTGGCGGCGGCGGGAATCGCAGGTTGCGTGGGGGAAGGCGAAGTCATGGACGGTATCGGACGCGAAGTACGGTCAGCGGCACCACGCGCGCGCACCCGGGCGCCGCCTGGTCCCTGGCCCGTAGGGGAGGGGTACCCAAGGATAGGCCGGTTGCAGGGCGCCGTCCTGTGCCGGACCGGGCGAATGGCCGTGATATGGGCAGCACGTGCGCCGGCGCGGTAGCATGCGCCGGCCTTCTGTACTGCCAACGAGATTCCCCATGGCGTTCCTTTTGCCTGCACTGGCCCTGGCCGTGGCGGGCAGCACCCTCGCCGCGCCCGACCTGCTGCAGCCCGGGCTGTACGCGCTGCAGCCCGACGCGCACCTGCTGGCCACCCCGGCGACCCCTGCGGCGGGAGAATCCTACCAGCAGCGCTACGAACATGCCGTTCCCGCGGCAGCCCGGGTGCGCTATGCGTTCGTCTCGCGCGATCCGCAGACGCAGCTCAACAAACTGGTGTTCGTCACCGACGCGGCCTACCGGTACGACATCAACAGCGCCAACCTGCTGTGCCCGGCGTACGCCTTTCCGGATTGGAATGCGCATTCCGACGCGCAGCCCTATTGCCGCACCAACATCGGCGCCAATGACAGGGAAGCGGCACTGGACTGGACCGCCACCGCGTTCTCGGTGCGCTGGGCCGACCGCAAGCAGCTGCAGGGCACGGTGCAGGTGCCGCCGCAGCGCGCACCCACCGCCGAAGAGGCCGGCGCCTGCGCCATCGCCGATGTCTGTGCGGCGGACGCCTACGGGCGCCACATCAACCAGTACGAGGTGGTGCACTACAGCGACCGGTTCACGCTGCAGCAGCCGCGGGAGTATGTGGATGTACTGCACGTGGACCGGGCGCTGCCGTTGCACGCGCAGGCCAGCGACGCGGGCAGCGTTGCGACGATTGCCGCCGGCAGCTACCTGGCCGTGCTGCAGCGTACCCCGGCGTGGTACCGGGTCGAGCAGATCGACCCGGACGGCAATGCGGTGCGTGGCTGGATCGACCGCGATGCCGTGTCCACCGTTACCTGGGTGGCACAGGCGGCCGTCACCCCGGAGGCCACGTTCCGCGTGGGCGTTGAGCGTGACGAAGACGGCGTGAGGCTGACGGCGATCGAAGTGCTGGATGCCCGCACCGGCCAGCGGCGCCAGGTCCTGCGCGATTTCGAGGCCGATCCCGTTGGCGACGCCGATGCGCTGCTGCAGGTGGTGGACGTGAACTTCGATGGCCACCCGGATCTGCTCGCGCCGGGCCTGTCTGGCGGTGCCGGCCCGAACAACACCACCAACGTGTTCCTGTTCGACCCGGCCAGCGGTACGTTCGTGCACGACGCCACGCTGTCGGACCTGCCGCAGTTGTCGATCAATGCGCAGGATCGCAGCATCACCTCCGCATCGCGGGGCGGCTGCTGTTCGCATGCGTCGGAAACCTATCGTTACCGCGACGGCACGCTGCAGATGGTTGGCAGTTGGGAAGAGTCACTGTCTGCCGACGGCGAGCATGTTGAAACCACCCGCGGCACCTGGCGCAACGGGCGGATGCAGTACCGCACCACGCGGGCCCGCGCGACGCCCGACGGGCCGTGACGCCGGCCTAGCCGGCGTATTCGGGAACGCCCTCGCGGGTTGATGGCGCGGCCTGCTGGTTGCGCTGCACCACCCCGGGTGCACGCTCCAGCAACAAGGGCGACGGCATCACGCACGCCGGATGCATCCGGCAGAAACCGTAGATCGCGCCGGCCAGGCCGATCATCAGGCCCGGCGTGAACGCGGCGCGGGTCAAGCCGCCCACCATGCCGTGGTGCTCCTCGATGGAGGAGATGACCTCGATGGCGGCCGCGTCGACATCGTACGGGCAGGCCGGGTCCAGTTCCGCCGCGCGCAGCAGCAGTTCGCGGGTGGACAGGTCGCCATGGCAGAGCGTGTGGCTGAAACCCCATTTTCCGGATGCATCCGCGACCGCCCGGCGCAGTCCGCGCAGGTGCTGCTCGCTGCCGGTGCGCGCATACAGGTCGGCATGGGCCAAGCCGATGCCGACGCTGCCGTGGCACCAGGTCGGGAAGTTCTTCTGGCCGTCCTTCAGGTGGATGTCGCGCCAGCGTCCGGTTGCGGGCTCGAACAGCGCCTCCTGGAAGGCGAATGCCGCCGCGGCCAGCTGCCGCCACCCGTCGCGCTCGGCGGCGGTACCGGCGTCGGTTGCGGCCAGGCGCGCCAGCGACCAGCCGATGCCCATCGCCCCATGGGCGAAGCCGCCGATGGGTTCGTCGAACTGCGGGCTGGGCCATCGCGCCCCGTCATGGTCGACGATGGCGGCCGCCTGTACGACGCGCGCCACACGGGCGGCCAGCGCCAGCCAGCGCGCTTCGCCGGTGGCATCGGCCAGGCCGATCAGGGGCAGGATGGCGCCGCTGACGCCATCCAGTATTTCGAACTTCGGTGACGCATCGAAACTGTGCCGCTCCAGCGACGCCGCGCAGTGCCGTGCGTCGTCGAGCAGCGCAGGGCGGTCCAGCATGTCTGCCAGCGCAAGCAACGCCCAGATCCGCGAGCCGGCACCGACGAAGCCGCCGTCCATTTCCGAGTGGTCCAGCCGCGACATGCTGGCCAGTACCTGGATCGCTCCCTCCAGAGCCGCCTCCAGGCCGGCAACCGCATCGGCACGGCCCGCCTGTACTTCCAGCCGGTAACCGGCCAGCGCGAAGGCAATGCCGCCCAGCCCGAAGTAGGTGTCCGGACGCACGGGCTGTACCGTCCAGCCGTTGGGCGTGATCTCCGGGGTGATCCAGGTCATCGACCCATCGTCGCCACGCACCGACAACCGCAGCAGGCTTTCCACCGCGGCGGCGGCCAGTGCACGCCGGCGCGCGTCCAGGTTGTCCGGACGGGGATCGCGGGCGGCGTAGGAGTAGCCTTCGCGCGCCTCTGCCCGGGCCAGGGCATGTTGGTTCAGATCGGTCGCCACCAGCGTGCTGCGGATCGTGACGTCTTCCAGGTCGATGCGCATGTCGCGCCAGTTGGCGATCACGGTGTTGATCCGCTCCAACGCAACCGGTGCGGCGAAGATCGGGATGTCGCCATGCCGCAGGTCGTCGATCTCGCCCATGATGGCGGCCGGATCCGATGGCGCCGCGCGCACCACCTGCGCATTGCGCACCAGCAGGTCCATCGCGCGTGCGACGGCCTTGGGCTCGTCATGCAGGGACGCCGGGTGCCACAGCATCCGCCCGATTTCGGCATAGGCCATGGTGGGGCGGCGCACGTCACGGACCTGGCAGCCTTCAAAGGGCGCCAGCAACGGCATTAGTGCCCCCGACGCGTCCAGTTCGCGCAGCCGCTGGCTGGCCTGCATGAAGCCTTCGCTGATCTGGTCCCAGTAGCGCGACACGTCCGGATGCGGGGATGGATGATTCTGTGACGCGGCGAAGTCTGCGTCGATCATGCCCAGGCGCGGCCCGTCTGCGGGGTCCTCGACAATCACCGGCACGCGCACGCGCGGCTGCTCGCCCGGCAGGGCGCCCGCGGCGGAGAGGTCCACGCCGGCCATGCCCAGGCCCGCGGTGCGGAACGGCACGATGCCCGTGCGCAGGACCGAATTCATCATCAGCTTTACGGCGATGTCGTACGCCTGCCCGTAGCCGGATGTTTCGATCTCGATCACCGGGGCGAACACGCTCTCGGCATCGACCACCACCGGTACCGGCCCGACCGCGATGAGGTTTTCCAGATGGATGTCGGTACCGCCGATCAGGCGCAGCACTGCCAGCCAGTGGCCCAACCCGCGGTAGTAGGTCTGCAGCTCCTGGTCGCCGTCACAGTAGCGGTGCGCGGCAAATGCCGCCCAGCCGTGGCTGCCCCGATCGATCACGCGTGGCACCCGCACCCGGTCCGGCACGTCACCGAACACGGCGCCAAGGAAGGCGTCCAGCGTGGCGTCGATGCGCAGCGAGCGCGGCTTGTACATCAGGTTGCCGCCTTCGAATGCAAGGCGGGCAACGGTATGCCCCTGCGAGTGCAGGTCGCCCTTGCCCAGCGACACCGACAGCAGCTGGCCGGCCGGGCGGCCGAGCAGGGCAGGGAAGGCGTCGCGGTCGGCGACGATGCGCGTGGCCAGTTCTTCGACGGCAGTGCACTGCGCGGCCAGCATCTGCTGGAACCTTGGGCGCAAGGCGGGGTAGCGCTGGTCCAGGTGGGCGCTGAAATCGGGGTGGGTGGCAAGCTGCACGAACTGCGCGAACTGCCCCGCGTTATCGGTCGCGGTGATGGCGCCGCTGCGGACGGCGGCGTGCAGCTCCAGCAGCAACAGCCGGTTGAGTTTCAGGTGGGCGTTTTCAAGCAGTGCGGCCTGGGCCTGGGCGCTGATCAGCGCGATTTCCGCGGTACTCAAACCGGGCGCCAGGCTGTTCAGCCGCCTGGACAGCGCGTCGCGCTGGTCTGCCGTGATGTGGTTGAGAACAAGAGCAAACGAATCGACTAAGGTTGTGCCCGCCATTGCCTTCCCTGCGATAGTGTCCGGATGCGGCATTGCTGGAGACGGCGCGCAGCACGTTCGGCTGCGCGCCGGTACAGGCTAGATCAGCAACACATGCAGTGGTTGATCACTGACATGGTGGTGGTGCAGTTGCCGGTGCCGCCGGTCACCATGGTGGGCGCCATTGCGGTCAGCGCGGCATCGGTTGCGTCCTGGCCGTAGATGAAGAGCGAACCCGCCGGATTCTCGCAGCCGTCGACGCTGTCTGCGCCATTGAGCCAACCTGCAACGACGTTGTCATTCAATTCCATTCCGCTTTCTCCTGTTGATCAACAATGAAGCGATCAAGGCGCCAGGACGAAGCTGGCGCCTCTGGGATACGGCCATTCCATGGCAAGGCGAGGACGCCTGGCGATACGGAGTGACGATGGTCAGGCCGCATTTCTAGGGTGCACATAATTGTTTGTCAGGTCAAACTGAGAAATGGTGCTCAGAACCATTCCGTATTTGCGCTCATTACCGTGTAGGAAAACACCTACGACCGTTCAGCGATGCGGTGCTGCAGCATCGAGGTGTTAACGGAGGGGCGAGGCGAATATCACCCTGCGGGATTGAATCGACGGCGGAAGATACACGCCTGGGCGGTCTGGTTGCGGTGACGCAGACTGCTGAAACGAGAAACCCGGAACGGGTGCGCATGCCCCCGCAACCCGGTATGCCGGGCTGCGGGGAGTTTCAACGCGTCATTACCAATCGGTAGGCGCGTAGTCTTTCAGGAACTGGCCCCAGACGTGCTCGCCGGTGTTGATGCCATGGATGATCGGGTCCACGATGCGCGCGGCCCCGTCCACGATGTCCAGCGGCGGATGGAAGCGCTCTTCCTGCACTTTCTTGGCCGCAATGTCGGCCGGATCCTCGTCGGTTACCCAGCCGGTATCCACGCTGTTCATGTGGATGCCGTCGTTCTGGTAATCGGCCGCCGAGGTGCGCGTCATCATGTTCAACGCGGCCTTGGCCATGTTGGTATGCGGATGCCGGGTGGTCTTGAAGTTGCGGTAGAACTGCCCCTCCATCGCCGACACGTTGACGATGTGCTTGTCGCGGCCCGGCGTACGCAGCATCAGCGGCTTCAACCGCGCGTTGATGATGAACGGCGCGATGGCATTCACCAGCTGGGTTTCCAGCAGTTCCACCGAGGGCACTTCGGCCATCAGCATGCGCCAGGAATTGCGCCCGCGCAGGTCCACCTGCTGCAGGTCCTGGTCGAGGCGGCCATCGGGGAACAGGTGCTGCTGGGCCACCAGCTCATCCTCCAGCAGCGGCACCTGCGACAGCTCGGCGGCGCGGGTGAGGCCGTTGGCACCGTTGAAGCCCTGGTCCTGCACCACCGGCAGCGCGGCGGTCGACGTTGCGCCCAGCAGCTCGGCGCTGCGCAGGCCTTCGTAGTCGCCGATCAGCTTGCGCAGCGTCTCCGGAACCTCGTGCAGCGCCGCGGTTTCGCCGGCCATCATGTGCGCATAGAACTGCGGCGGGCGACGGACGGTCTGGCAGGCGTTGTTGATGATGAAGTCCAGGCGCGTGCGCGTGGCCAGCAGTTCGTTGCAGAACGCTTCCACGCTCGGCGTGTGGCGCAGGTCCAGACCATAGACCTGCAGGCGGTGGCCCCACTCGGCGAAGTCCGGCTCTTCGGCGTAACGGGCGGCCGAATCGCGCGGGAAGCGCGTGGTGACAATCAACTCGGCACCGGCACGCAGCAGTTTCAGGCCGGCCTGGTAGCCGATCTTGACCCGGCCACCGGTCAGCAGCGCAACGCGGCCGTGCAGGTCGGCAGTTTCGGTCCGTTTGATGAAGTTGAGCTCGGCGCAGGCCGGGCACATCTGGTCGTAGAAGTGATGCAGCTGGGTGAACTTCTGCTTGCACACATAGCAATGGCGCAGCTCCGGCGAGTGCACCGGGTCCGGCGTCTCGGCGGCGTTCTCGCCGTTGTGGGCGTCATGCAGCCCGGCGGCGTGCGGCGGGAAGTAGTTGGGCGTGCTGAACACCGGCTTGCGGCGCAGGGCGCGGATACCGGTCTGCTCCAGCAGCGCCTCGGCCTTGGCCACTTTTTCCTGGTGGCGCTGCTTGGCCTGCTGCTTGAGCTTCTGCCGGCGCGCCTTGGGTTCGGGGTGGTAGACCCTGGCCACCACCTGGTGCAGGCGCACGCGGTCGGCTTCGGGCAGCGTGTCGAGCACGGTGCGGTCGGCCTCGATCGCCTCCAGCAGGTCCAGCGCGGCGCGCAGGCGGTCGGTCAGGGGCAGGTCGTCGGCGTCGACGGGTGGGGCGATGGTGTTCAAATCGGGTCCGGATAGCGCGGTGGATGGCATGGGGCGGGGAGCAGGGCGGGCGCGCAGGGCGCGCAGCTGGGGCGCTATTGTCCCTGATCCTGGGTCTGGTTGCCCAAACGAGGGGTTCAGAAGGGGCGCTCGGGGGCCGCTGCCGGGGTCGATCGGGCCGGGGCGCCGGGCCTGGGGCGTGCTGGTGCGGCCTCGGCAAGGAACGCCCCGGGGGGGCGCTGTGGAGACCGTGTCGCGTCATGGTGGCTGTGTGAAGACGGCGGCGAGGAGGCTGAGCCTACCGTTTCGGGGCTGCACGCCAAGGTGGCCGGATACAGTGCCCACCGCCTGTCTCCACGGCGCTGAGCAGGCGCATGCGGCGCGTCGTTGCTTCCAGCATGCCGAGCTGACGCCCGCCCTGCATGCGCCGCATCATCCCGCGTCGGCGGCGGCGCCCAGGTCATGCAGGCTGCGCAGTTTCTTCTTGTTGATCTTGCCCACGCTGGTGCGTTCGATCGCATCCACGAAGCTCACGCGGTCCGGGATCGCGAAGCGGGAGATATCGCCTGAGCGGCTGCGCGCGGCGACCAGTTCTATGATCTCGGCTTCGGTGACATCGCTGCCGGCATGCCTGACCACCAAGGGCAGCGGTCGCTCGCCCCATTTCGTGTCGGTGATACCGATGACGGCCACTTCGTTGACCGCCGGATGCAGGGCGATGATGTCCTCCAGGGCGAGCGAGGAGATCCACTCGCCGCCGGTCTTGATCACGTCCTTGATGCGATCGGCGACGCGCAGGTAGCCGGCGGCATCGATGTTGCCGATGTCCCCGGTATGCAGGTAACCGCCGGCCCACAAGGCCGCCGACGCGTCCGGGTTGTGCAGGTAGCCCTGGGTAAGCCAGGGCGCGCGCACCACCACTTCGCCGGTAGCCACGCCATCGTGGGCGACATCGTGCATGTCTTCGTCCACGATGCGCAGGTCGACCAGGGGCACCGGAATGCCGGCCTTGGTGCGCAGCGAGAGCGCCTCGTCCGACCCGCCCAGGGCGGTGGCATCGATCTGGGCGAGGGTAAGCAGGGGGCAGGTCTCGGACATGCCGTAGCCGCCGAAGATGTCGATGCCACGGGCCAGCGCCTGCTGCGCCAGTGCGCGGGGCAGGGCCGCGCCGCCGATGACCACTTTCCAGCCGCTCAGATCGGTGTCGGCCGCGCTGGGGTGGCCCAGCAGCATGTGCAGGATGGTGGGCACGCAGTGCGAGAAGGTCACCTTCTCGCGGGCGATCAACGCCAGCAGCTGCCCCGGCAGGTAGCGACCGGGGTAGACCTGCTTGATGCCCATCAGCGTGGCCACGTACGGCAGGCCCCAGGCGTGGACATGGAACATCGGCGTGATCGGCATGTACACATCGTCGCGGTGCAGGCGGCCCTGGCTGGCCGCACTGCCCAGCGCGGCCATCCCCGCCAGCGAGTGCAGCACCAGCTGCCGATGGCTGAAGTACACCCCTTTGGGCAGGCCGGTGGTGCCGGTGGTGTAGAACATCGTGGCGCGGGTGTTCTCGTCGAAGTCCGGGAAGTGGCTGACCGGCGTGGCGGCACGCAGCCCGGCCTCATACTCGGTCACGAAACCCGCCGGCAGCGGCTGATCGGCCTCGTCCTCCAGCAGAATCCGTGTGCGCACATCCGGCAGCTGGTCGTCGATGCCGTCCAGCACCGGCAGGAACGCGCGGTTGGCCAGGATCACGCGCGCACCGCTGTGGTTGAGGGTGTAGGCAATCTGCTCGGGCGCCAGGCGGATGTTCACCATCATCAGCACCGCACCGAGCATCGGCACGGCGAAATAGCTCTCCAGATAGCGGTTGCTGTCCCAGTCCATCACCGCCACGGTATCGCCGTGTTTGACCCCAAGGGACGTCAACAGTCCGGCCAGCTGGCCGATGCGCGCCTGCAGTGTGCGGTAGTCGAAGCGCACGTTGTCGCCGTAGACGATCTCCTGCTCGGGACGCACCGCCAGCGGCGTGAGCAGCAGCTGCTTGATCAGCAGCGGGTAGGCATGGGCGTCGGGGGCGGGCGTGTCTGCGGCGGTGGCAAATGACATGGGGAGTTCCTGGTGGGGCGCGTGTCAGCGGCCGGGCGCGGCGGGAATGGACAGCTGCTCACGCCGCAACGGCGCTTCCGCGCGGGGCGTGGGCTGGATGCGGGCGTCCTGCGGCAGGGCGCGGGCAGAGTCCTCAAGGTGATCCCACACCTGGTCCATCGCCGCGAACATATAGGGCAGCAGTGGCACATAGCGCTTGCGGTAGTCGGGGAAGGCCAGCACCGCGTCGAAGTGCTGTGCGTTGTCCACGCGCCAGTACGCAATCTGCGCCCCCGCCTTGCGTGCGAGGGGCACGTAGCGATCGCTGGTCATGCTGATCGGCACCAGCCCGTCGTCCATGCCGTGAATGACCACGATCGGCAGACCGCGACGCGGCGCCTTGGCGGTAGCCTCGGCGATACCGGCGCGTACCCGTCGGGCATTGGCGCTGTCGCCTCGGCCAAGCGCGCGCAGGCAGTTCAGGCCCTGCAGCGGGTCCTCTGGCGAGCGTGCCGCATTGCCATCCACCAGCACCACGCCGCTGCCCGGCGGGATGCCGCTGCCCTCACTCCACCAGCTGGCACGCAGCGCCGCTGCGGCCGGGCCGGGTGTGCCGTCAGCGGCCGCGGCCGAGAAGCGGTATGCACAGGGATGCTCGTCCGCCCCGTAGCGCCCATAGGCCGACGCATAGGTCACCGCGATGGCACGCCACAGATCGAACCCGGTCGAGAACGCCCCCGCACGAAGCGCACCGTCGCTCAGGCCGGCGTCGGCCAGCTGCTGCCGCGCGGAGCGTGCCTGTGTTGCGGTGTCATCGCCTTGCACCTGCCCGGCGGTTTTCAGCAGGGCGCACCGCTGGCTCCCGGCCGCCGCGGCCTGTGCCTGCAGCGGCGGTTGTGGCAGATCCTCCAGCGCCAGCAGCGCGCAGGGCATCAGCAACGCGGCCTGGGTGACGAAGTCGTACAGCGGCGGTGCGCCGGCCACTGAGACATTGGGTTCGCCGGCCACCATCGCATCGAACCAGTCGCCGTCGATCTCCGCGGCACGCAGCACTGCGCCTCCGCCGTTGGAGACACCCACACCCAGCGTGCGCGTAGTGGACGGTGTGAATGGGGCGGATTCGGGGTAGGCGCGATCCAGTGCCTGCAGGCCGAACTGCAGCGCCTGCAGCAGATGTTGGCCCCAGTCTGCTTCCGGGTTGTCGCCCGAATGGGCGTGCTTGAAGGCGATGCCGTGCGCGGCGGTTGGCGTGACGGGCGCGAATGCCAGCGCGCCCTGCGAGGCGGGCGTGCCGTCAGCCTGGAAGCCAACCTTGGCGTCCAGGTCGTAGTAGTCGCTGCCGGTCCCCTTGTCGGTGTACGCCACGGCACAGCCGTGGGTCAGCCCCCAGCTGCCGGCCACCGAGATGGCACCATAGATGCCGCGCGAGCCGGACGAGGCGGCGACCACCAGGCAGCGTCGCGCGGCATCGAAGGTGTCGGGCACCTGCACCAGTACGCGGTGCGGGTGGCGCGCGCCGGGGACGCGTGCATAGGCGGAGAATTCGCGGCCGGGTACCGCCTGCAGGCGGCCGTAGACATCGCCGAAACCGCCACCGGGGGTCAGGTCGGCGATGCCGCGCCAGCTGCTCCAGATCGCGCGGCGCCGGGCCTCGTCTGCTGTTGGTTGGGCCGGGTTGGCGAACGCTGGCGCGGTGGTCGCGCGCAGGGCGTCCAGTCCCAGCCCGGCGGTCAGCAGTTCATCGTGGCCGCGGTGCGGGGTTTCCCGCCACTGCTCGAACACGGGGGCTGCGGCGGTGGAGCGGGGCGCGGCGGCATCGGCGATGGAGATGCCGCCCGGCAACAGGGCCAGCGCGGCGCACAGCGGAGCAAGGGAGCGATGAATGTTCATTGCGCCACCCTAGCAAGCCCGGCAGCCCGCGCCAGCGTACCTAGGTACCCGTGCCGAGCAGTGGGCGATTTGCTAACCTCGGCTGGACATGCCGACCCTGCTCATCGCCGACGATCACCCCTTGTTCCGCGCGGCGCTGCATCGCGCGGCCGAAGAGGCCGTCGCCGATCTGCAGATCAGCGAGGCCGATTCGCTGCACAGCGTGCTCGAGGCGATCGAGAGCCAGCAGATCGACCTGATGCTGCTGGACCTGCACATGCCCGGCAATCACGGGCTTGCCGGGCTGGCGACCATCCGCGCGTTGCAGCCCGGGCTGGCGATCATCATCGTGTCGGCCAACGAAGAGCCGCACGTGATCCGCCGTGCCATCGACCTGGGTGCTGCCGGCTATCTCCCCAAGAGTTCGGGGCTGACCGACCTGCAGTCGGCGCTGCTGAGCGTGCTGGAGGGCGAGCGCTGGATTCCGGCGCTGCTGCGCGAGCCGGTGGCGCGGGTGGCGCCTTTCAGCAAGGACGCCGACCTTGCCGCACGCCTGTCCAGTTTGTCGGCGCACCAGTACCGCGTACTGAGCCTGGTGGCCGAAGGGCTGCTCAACAAGCAGATCGCCGACCGCCTGGGCGTACAACTGCGCACGGTCAAAGCGCACATGACCCGCATCATGGGCCGGCTGGGCGTACGCAATCGCGCGCAGGCCATCCGCGTGCTGCACGAGATGGGGTTGACCGATCCCGCGCGGCAGATCGAAGAGGCGCAGGACGCCTGATCCTGCGTCAGGCGGTGGCCGGGCGCGGGGTGGCCAGCAGGTGATTGATCGCCCAGCGCAGCGCCAACGGCTTGAACGGCTTGTTCAACAGGGATAGCCCCACCTCGCGCACCGCTTCGCGGGTGTCGCTGCCGGTATCGGCACTGAGAATCACCGTTGGCCGCGCCCCATGCACGGCGGCGAGGCGCGTCCACAGCGAAACCCCGGTATCGCCTTCGTCAAGGTGGTAGTCGAAGAGCCACAGCGCGGCCTCGTGCGCGGCTGCACCCACGTCACGGGCATCCCGCACCGCGACGACCTCGCAGCCCCACGCAAGCAGCATCTGCCGCATGGCCTCCAGTGCGTCCGGATCGTTGTCGACCACCAGCACACGGATGCCCTTTATGGTGCTGTTGCCGGCCGTGGCTTCAATCCGCGGCGCCGCGGGCGCAGTGGCTTGTGCCACGGAGATGGAGAAGGCCGAGCCGCGATCGAGCACGCTGTGCAGTTCCAGCGGTGCGTGCAGCAGGTCGGCAATGCGGTGGGCGATGGTCAGGCCAAGGCCCAGGCCCTGGCCATTGCTGCGGTCGCCGCGATGGAACTCCTCGAACACCACCGCCTGCTGTTCCGCGGCGATGCCGGGACCACTGTCATGCACCCCGATCGACAGCGTATTGCCCCGGCGACGCACGCCCAGCAGCACGCCGCCGTTACGCGTATAGCGGATGGCATTGGCCAGGAAGTTCTGCAGCACGCGGCGCAGCAGCAGCGGGTCGCTGTGCACCCAGGCGCGGGTGCGGACATGGCGGAACTGCAGGCCGCGCGCCGCGGCCAGCACGGCGAACTCCTGCGCCAGCGGGTCCAGCACGGTGGACAGCGCGAACGGGCGCGGATCGGCCACCAGTCCACCGGCCTCCAGCCGCGAAATATCGAGCAGGCCCGACAGCAGGTCGTCGGTGGATTCCAAGGCGCCGCGGATCTGGCGCAGGAAGCTGTCCAGGAACTCGGACTCAATGTGCTGCGACATGGCGTCGGTGAGCAGCTGCGCCGCGTGCAGGGGCTGGATCAGGTCGTGGCCGACGGCGGTGAGGAAGCGGGTCTTGGCCACGTTGGCCCGCTCGGCCTCGTGCACGGCCTGCTCCAGCCTTGCGGTGCGGTCCTGCACGCGGCGTTCCAGGGTTTCGTTACTGCGCTTGAGTGCATCCTCGGCGCGGCGGAAGGCGGTGACGTCGGTGAAGGTGGCCACGTAGCCGCCCCCCGGCATCGGGTTGCCGCGGATTTCCACGATGGTGTTGTCCGGGAATATCCGCTCGGACAGGTGCGGGGTAGCGCGGCGCATGTGGGCAACACGGCGCTGCAACGCCTTGTCGCGCGTGTCGCCGGGGCTGTCGCCGGGGCTGTCGCCGATTTTCAGCTGTCCCAACGCCCACGCCGTGAGGTTGACCACCGGCTGCCCCACCTGCAGCAGTTCCGGGGGGAACTTGAACAGCGCGGCATAGCGGCTGTTCCAGGCCACCAGCTGCAGCTGGGCATCGACCACGCTGATGCCCTGGCTCATGTTCTCCAAGGCCGCTTCCAGCAGGCGCTGGTTGAAGCGCAGTACTTGGGTGGCCTCACCGACGGCGCGGGTGACCGCGTCCAGCGGCGCGGCGCCGCCATCGCGTGCGGCCTCCACCAGCAGCCGCGCCATGCCGGCGCCCACCACGGCGGTGAGCTCGCGCTCGATGGCGGTGACCCGGTCGTCATCCAGCATCTGCCCGGCGTGGCCGTCCATCAGCTGCCGTGCCCGTTCCGGGCCGAGGAAGCGACCGGCGGTCTTGCGCATCGACGCGGCGGCCACCGCGTCCCGCTGCCGTGGCAGCGAGGGGCGCACGGCGCGCGACACCAGCACAACCGTGGCCAGGTTGACCGCCAGGCTGGCACCCATGCTGATCGCGATATGCCCCGGCTGCATGCGCAGCGAGAACATCGCCAGCCAGTGCAGTCCCTCGGGGCTGGCAGACGGCGGCGCAGCCGGGATCACCATCGGCAGCAACACCAGCCACAGCCAGACCAGTGAGCCCAGCACGATGCCGGCAATGATGGCCGGGGAGGGCGTGCGCGGGCGATACACCGCCAACAGGACGGCCGGTGCCAGTTGCGAGAGCGCGGTGAACGACATCAGGCCGAAATCGCTGAGCGCTTCGGTGCCGCTCATCGCGCGGCTGTACAGCCATGACATCAGGAACACCGCAACGATACCGGCGCGCCGGAACGCCAGCACACGCGGACGCAGGTCGGCGCCGGTGTTGAAGGCCGTGACGCCGCTCAGCAGGCGCGACCCCACGCCGTGGTTGCCGAGCATGATCGACAGGGTCAGCCCGGACAGGATCATCATGCCGGTGGCCGCGCTCAGGCTGCCCAGGTACGCCAGCAGCGCCAGTACGTGGTGGCCGCGTGCCTGCGGCAGGGCCAGCACGTACAGGTCGGGCGACATCGACGCCGGCAGCTGCGCGGCACCGGACAGCGCCATCGGCACCGACGGCAGGCCGATCAGCAGCAGATACAGCGGGAACAGCCAGCGCGCCGTTTTCAGGTCGGAGGGTTGGCGCAGTTCGACCACGCCCACATGAAACTGATGGGGCAGGGTGAACGCGGCCATCGCGCCGAGCGCGACCATGGTCAGGAAATCCGGGATGACGGCCGGCGGCGGCAGATGTGCCATCTTCTCCAGCAGGGGCGTGCCGGCCTGGTGCACCGACAGCCCGGCATACAGGCCGATGGCCAGCAGCGCCGTCAGCTTCAACAGCGATTCCAGGCCCAGCGCGACCACGATGCCGCGGTTGTGCTCGGTGGCCGATGCCTTGCGTGCACCAAACAGCAGGGTAAACGCAGCCATGGTCAGCGCGAACCAGAACGAGATGTCCAGCTGCCACCCAACCGGCGCGAACTGATCGCCCAGCAACGCGCCGAGGCCCTGGCTGACCGCTTTGAGCTGCAGCGCGATGTAGGGAATGATGCCGAACAAGGCGACCAGGGTGATGGTGACGCCCAGGCCTTGATCGGTACGCAGCCGCGCGACCACCAGGTCGGCGATGGTGGCGCTGTTGTGCTGTTTGGCCAGGCGCCCGAGGCGCGCCAGGAACGGCAGGCCGAAGGCGAAAATCAGCGCCATGCCGATCAGTGTCGGTGGGATCGGGAAGCCCCATTGCACGCCCTGCGAGGCGGCGCCGTAGTACGTCCATGCGGTGCAGTGCACGCCGAGCGACAGCGCGTAGATGGCCGGCCAGAGCCTGGACAGGCGGTGCCCCTGACGCTCCCCCCACAGGGCAACGCCAAACAGCAGCACGGTCCATGCGATGCAGGCGAACAGGACGATGGTGGGCGTCAACATCGCTCCAGTGTAGAGAGAACCGCCGCCGCCGGGCAGTAGGCCGGCACGGTGCGGTAGGGCAGTGCTAGGCGGTGAGCACGATCAGCGACAGCTGCTCGGCCACCAGCGCCACTTCGCCACCGGGGACAACCTCCACGGCCTTGTGCTGGGTCAGCAGCCATTGCCCCGGGTTGCGTGCTTCCAGTGCCAGCAGGCGCGAGCGCACCCGGACCTCGGAGCCGCTTGGCACCGGCGCCAGAAAGCGGACCTTGTTCAAACCGTAGTTGAGTACGTGGGCGATGCCGGGGAAGCCGGTCAGCGCCGCCACATCGTCTTCGACGGTGAGGGAGAGCAGGAGAAATCCATGGGCGATGGTCTGCCCGCCGGGCAACCCCGCCTGTGCGCGGGTCGGGTCGACGTGAATCCAGTTGTGGTCACCGGTGGCGTCGGCGAACGCGTCGATCCGTGATTGCGTGAGGCGCGTGCTGCCACCCAAACGCTCGGTTGCGGCCCATTTCCCCAGCGGCTGCAGCGTGGCCGGCAGTTCATCAATCCAGGATGCGGCGTTCATCGCACGCGTTCCAGCAAGGCCAGGATCGCCTCACGCGCTTCGGGCTCGGACAAGGTCGGCGCATGCCCCACCTCCGGCACCTCGACCAGACAGGCGGTGGGGGAGGTCGCGGCCATCCTGCGTGCGACATCGGCCGGCAGGATGTCCGACAACGCCCCGCGCACCACCAGCACCGGCACGCGCGCCGTCAGCCCACGCACCGCGCGCCACAGCACCGGGCGCAGCAGCCACAGCACCCACGGCCGCGTGGTGCGGATCACCGCCGGGTCGTAGTCCAGTTCCAGCAGCCCATCGTCGCGCTGGCGGAAGGTGTTGGCGGCCATCACCCGCCAGTCCTCGGCAGTGAAGCGCGGGAACGAGGCCTTGCCGATGGATTCCACATAGGCCGTGGCCTGCGCCAGGTCCATGGGGGGTACGGGCTTGCCGGCGTATTTGCCGATCCGCGCCAGGGCTTCGCGCGGCACCTTGGGGCCGGCATCGTTGAGCACCGCGGCGGCAATGCGCTCGGGCGCGCGGGAGGCGAGGGTAATGGTCACCAGCACGCCCAGCGACGTGCCGATGAACACCGCCTTGTCGATGTTCTGCGACTGCAGCAGCGCCACCATGTCGTCGGCATACGCGCGCGGGTTGTAGCCGGCCGGGTCCGGCGCCCGCGCCGAGCGTGCCCGCCCGCGCAGGTCAACGGCAAGTACGCGCCAGCCGGCGGCGGTCAGCGTGTGTGCAAGGGCATCGAAGTCGGCCGCATTGCGGGTCAACCCCGGAATGCAGACCACCGTGCCGCGAGGCGGTTGCCCCGCGGCCGGTGCATGGTCGCGCGCATGCAGGCGCAACCCGTCGTTGCCGTTCCAGTACAGATCATCGTAAGACGGCGTCATGCACAAGCTTCCTAGAAATCGTAACGAACGCTGAGGCTATATTGGCGCGGCGGGCCATAGAAGCCTATCAGCGTGCCGACCGCCGGAATGTTGTAACCGGTGGTGCGGTATTCCTTGTCGGCCAGGTTGGTGCCCTGCAGCGAGAAGGTCCAGGCATCGTCCAGCTTCCAGATCACACCGGCATTGACCAGCCCGTAGCCGTCCTGGCGGATCACCGGGCTCAGGTCGGTGGTCGGCCACACTTCGCTCTGGTAGCTGTAGCTCACCCGTGCCGAGAGGTTGCCGCCGCTGGCCAGATCGGTGCGGTACTCCACGTTCAACGCGCCGGAGAAATCCGGTGCGTTGGTGAACTTCATCTGGTCGGCCACGTTGACGCCACGGTCCATGTATTCATCGTACTTGGCGTCCAGCCAGGCCAGGTTGCCGGAGATCAACCAGTGCTGGCTGGGCAGGTACTGGTACTCGATTTCCAGCCCGTTGATGGTGCCGGCGCCGGCATTGGTGAAGTCGCCGAAGAAGGCATCATTGGTGCCGTCGCCATTGGTATCAATGCCGGTGAACACCGACAGCTGGATATCCTTGTACTTGTTGTGGAAGGCCGACAGGTTCAGGAATACGCGCTGGTCGAGGAAAGCCATCTTGCTGCCGATCTCAATGCTGTCGACGGTCTCGTCGTCGAACGGCTCGGCCGAGCGCGGCACGGCCACGGCGTTGGCGCGGATGTTGTAGCCGCCCGACTTGAAGCCGCGCGTCGCCAATCCGTAGACCATGATGTCCGGGGTGATCTGGTAGTCCAGCGACACCTTCGGCGAGACGTTCGTGAAGTTGGTCTTCTTGTCGAAATCCGCCGCCACCGCAATCGGCCTGCTGAAGGTCGCATCGGCGTAGAAGCGGTTCAACACGATCGCGCGCTTGTCCTCGTCGGTGTAGCGGGCGCCGACGTCCAGCTTCAGCTTGCTGGTCAGGTCGAAGGTCCAATCGGCATACAGCGCGATGCTGTCGGTCAGCACCTTGCCGCGGGTATCGCCGAACTGAAGGTTGAAGAAGTTGTTGCGGATCTGGCCACCGGCTTCACCGCTGAACTGGTACAAGCCCACCACGCCGCGCACCTTGCCACCGGCATCATAGTTGAGCTGGACCTCGTTGCTGACCTGGTTGTCGGTGTAGGCCCCGCCCACATCGGCCAGCTTGACCGGCGTGCTGTCGAAGTCGATGTTGGCATCGCTGTCCGACTCGCGCTTGGCCACCACGTACTTCAGTGCGAGGTCGTCGTTGGGCCGCCAGTTCACCGTTGCCGACGCGCCCTTGGTCTCGACGCTGTTGAGGTTGCGCATGCCCGACCGGATGTCGTAGCGGTCATCCATCGGCGGGTAGGCCGGGGTGAACGGGTTGGGTGCCAGCATCTTCGACCCGCGCATGCCGGATTGGTCGTCGATCCAGTCCAGGGCGAACTGCACGTCGAAATCGTCGCCCGCGTAGGCACCCACGTTGAGGCGGGCGGCGTTGATCTGCTTGTCACTGACCGGCTGGCCATTGAACGTGTTCTCGCCGAAGCCGTCGCGGTTCATGCTGGCCACCGCCACGCGCGCCCGCAGGCCGCTGTCGGCGCCGCCCACCGGACCGCCGATGGCGGCCTTGGCGTCCAGCTGGCCGTAGTTGCCCACGGTGATCTGGGCGAAGCCTTCGTTCTGGGTGGGCAGGCCGCGCGAGATGTACTTGATCGCCCCGCCGATGGTGTTCTTGCCATACAGCGTGCCCTGCGGACCGCGCAGCACCTCGATGCGCGATACGTCGAACACGTCCAGCAGCGCACCCTGTGGGCGCGCGATGTACACGTCGTCGAGGTAGATGCCCACGCCCGGGTCCGCGCCCCAGGTGGGATCGGACTGGCCAATGCCGCGGATGTAGGCGGTGACCGTACTGCTGGCGCCGCGCGCGGCGTAGATGGTCAGGTTGGGCACCTGGCCATCCAGGTCGCTGATGTCCTGGACATTCATCTTGTCCAGCGCCTCGGAGGTAAAGGCGGTGACGGCCACCGGCACCTCCTGCAGGGTTTCCTCACGCTTGCGCGCGGTTACCGTGATGCTGTCCAGATTGGTGGCCGAAGCGGTCTTGCCTGCCGCCGGTGCGGCGCGTGGCGCCTCCTGTGCCAGTACCGGCCCGGAGGCCAACAGCGCGCCGATCATCAGGCTCAAGCAATTCCGTTTCATGCGGTCCTCCCCCAAGGCATCTACGTGGCGGATGGCCCATTGCCACCCATGGAGCCTAGGCTAGCGGCGCCGCGGTGCACCGGCGAGTGGACCTAGGTCCAGTCGGCAGCGACCGCCAGATCCGGATACTGGGCGCGTCCTCACCTGGAAGCGCCGTATGTCGTTACTGATCGTACTTGCAGCGCTGGGGTTCCTGATCCTGGTGGCCTACCGCGGTTACAGCGTGATCCTGTTCGCGCCCATCGCCGCCCTTGGCGCCGTGCTGTTGACCGACCCCTCGCTGGTGGCCCCGATGTTCACCGGCTTGTTCATGGACAAGATGGTGGGCTTCCTGAAGCTCTACTTCCCGGTGTTCCTGCTGGGCGCCGTGTTCGGCAAGCTGATCGAACTGTCCGGCTTTTCCCGCTCCATCGTAGGCGCCGCGATCCGGCTGTTCGGCCCACAGCGGGCGATGCTGTCGATCGTGCTGGTGTCGGGCCTGCTGACCTATGGTGGCGTGTCGCTGTTCGTGGTGGTGTTTGCGGTCTATCCGTTCGCGGCCGAAATGTTCCGCCAGAGCAACATTCCCAAGCGCTTGATCCCGGCGACGCTGGGGGTGGGCGGTTTCAGCTTCACCATGGATGCGTTGCCCGGCACGCCGCAGATCCAGAACATCATCCCGACCACGTTCTTCGGTACCGATACCTGGGCGGCGCCCGTGCTGGGCACGCTGGGCAGCATCTTCGTGCTTGCAGTGGGGATGGCGTACCTGGAGTGGCGCCGGCGCGTCGCGCAGCGCAACGGCGAGGGCTACGGCGACCCGGCCACCCTGGTGAACGAGCCGACGCCCTTCACCGGCACGCATCTGGCGCACGCGGGCATTGCCGTGCTGCCGCTGGTACTGGTGTTCGTCTCCAACAAGCTGTTTACCCTGGGCATGCCGCACTGGTACGGCGGCGGCGAGCACAGCTTCATGCCTTCGATCATGGGCAACGCCGCGCCGGTCGTGCAGGACGTGGCGAAGATCGGGGCAATCTGGGCGGTGGTGGGGGCGCTGCTGGTGGGCATCCTGTCGGTGCTGGCGCTGGCCTGGCGCCCGGTGGTCGCCCAGTTTGCCGAAGGCACCCGGGCGGCCATCAGCGGTGCGGTGCTGGCGGCCATGAACACCGCATCGGAGTACGGCTTCGGTGCAGTGATCGCTGCATTGCCGGGTTTCATGGTGGTGGCCAACGCGCTGGGCTCCATCAAGGATCCGTTGCTGCATGAGGCGGTCACGGTAACCGGCCTGGCCGGCGTCACCGGTTCGGCATCCGGTGGCATGAGCATCGCCCTGGCCGCGATGTCGGAGACCTTCATCGCCAACGCGCAGGCGGCCGGCATCCCGATGGAGGTACTGCATCGGGTCGCCTCGATGGCGTCCGGTGGCATGGACAGCCTGCCGCACAACGGGGCGGTCATCACCCTGCTGATGGTGACCGGGCTGACCCATCGCCAGGCCTACAAGGACATTTTCGCGGTGACCGTCATCAAGACCCTCGCGGTGTTCGTGGTGATCGGCATCTATTACGCCACCGGCTGGGTTTGACAGCGGCGTCGCAGCACCCTCTGGAAGGCTGGTCCACGAGGATTCCCGGAACCACTTCATCCACGACTCACGCATGAGGATCTGGCAATGAACTCTGGAATCAATTCGATCAAGGCGGCCGCGCTGGTGCTGTGCACCTGGCTGGCAACGGCGGCAAGCGCCTTCGCGGCAGGGCCCGCCGGGCATTGGGATGTGGGCCTGTTCGGCAACATCTTCGGCGCCCGCGAGTACCAGGTGTGGGTGCCCGCGGGCTACGACGCCACGCAGCCGCTGCCCGTGCTGCTGGTGCTGCACGGCTGCGTGACCGGGCCGAACCTGATGGGCGAGGCCTCCGGCTTCAACGACGTGGCCGATACGGAAGGCTTCCTGGTGGTCTATCCCCGGCAGAACGTCACCGCCAACCCCGCACGCTGCTGGAACTGGCAGCTGCCGATCAACCAGGCGCGCGGCAGCGGCGAGGCGTCGATCCTGGCCGGGATCGTGGACCAGGTGAAGGGCAGCTACAGCGTCGATCCGCGCCGGGTCTACGTCACCGGCATTTCGGCCGGTGGTGCGATGACCTCGATCATGCTGGCCTGCTATTCGGATGTATTCGCCGCCGGTGCGATCCATTCTGGCGGCATGTACAAGGGGGCCACCACCGTGTCCGGCAGCGCCTACGCGCTCTTGGCGGGCAGCATCTATTCGCCGGACAGCAACGGTCGGCTGGCCTGGCAGTGCTCGGGCTCGCCGACACCGCGACCGATCCCGGTGCTGGTGTTCCATGGCACCGCCGACAGCACGGTGAACCCGGTGAACGGCCAGCAGGCCGTGCGCCAGTTCCTGCAGACCAATGACCTGGCCGACGATGGCCTGGACAACGACTCGGTGAAGTACGTGCCGACCAGTACCTACAACGGGCAGGTGCCGGGTGGGCGCGCATATCGGGTTGACACCTACACCTACGGCGGCAGGACGCTGGCCCAGCATTACGTGGTGCAGGGGATGGGGCATGCGTGGAGTGGCAGCCAGACGGGATTGCCGTTTACCGATCCCGACGGGCCCGATGCCACGTTGATTACGTGGGTGTTCCTGAAGGATCAGCTGCGCTGAACCGAAGGAATGAAAGGTCGGGGACACGGTAGAGCGGACCGTTGGTCCGCTGCGGCCAGGGCTGGACGATCCATCGTAGAGCGGACCGTTGGTCCGCTACCGCCCGCGGCATGGCCGGTAGCCGCCCAACCTCCAGCGACAGGCGTGCGCGCCGTTCATCCGCTATCTTAAGGTCCCTTTCCGCCTACCCACCAAGCGCCGACGCATGCGAGCTACTTCGATGGTTGTTCGACACAGGCACTGGTTGAGTTGCCTCGTAGTGGTCGCTGCGCTTCTGGCCGCCGGATGCGCCGGCGAAAAAGCCCCGGCGACGGATCTGGCCACGGACATCGATGAGGTCGCCGCAACCCTCATCGAGCAACCCTTGCTGCACTCGACCTCGATCGGCGTGGTGTACCGGGGCCAGGCGTTCATCCGGCACCGCGGCGACATGGAAGCGGGGAAGCCAGGCCCTCCGACCGACGCGACCCTCTACGAAATCGGCTCGTTGAGCAAGACCCTGGCCGGCACCCTGATGGCCAACGCCGTCCTGGAGCACAAGGTGGGTCTGGACGACGACATCCGGATGTACCTGCAGGGGGACTACCCGAACCTGCAGTACAAGGGCGAGCCCCTGCGCGTTCGCAACCTGCTCTCACATACCAGTGGTCTGCCGAACATGTTGCCGGCGCGTGCGAACACGGTGCTGGCCGACTTCACCGATCACCGTACGCCCGGCCAACTCAATGCCGTGTACGCGCGCTACGGCCAGGCGGATTTCTTCAGGGATCTGCACACGGTCGAGATTGCCGGCATGCCCGGAGAGGAATACGCCTATTCAAGTGCGGGAACGGAGCTGGTGGCGCACATCCTGGAAGTGGTCTACAAGCGCGACTACGAAACGCTGTTGCGCGACTTCCTGGGGGACTCTGCAGGCATGACCGGCGTCAGGCTCCGGCTGAGCGATGCCGAGGCGCCCCGTCTTGCGGTTGGGTACCACAGTGACAACCCGATACCGACCACGCCGATGCCGCAGTTGCCCTGGGGCGCTTCCGGAAACGTGAAGGCGACCGTTCCCGAGATGGTGAAGTACCTCAAGTTCCAGCTGGCCGCTGGGCCGGTCGTGGCGGAATCGCATCGCGCCCTGGTGAGATTCGATCCCGAATTCAGCGTCGGCTACTTCTGGAACATCGTCAGCAGCGACGCCTTGAAGGGCGTCTACTTTGCGCATCATGGGGGCGTGCCACGGTCGCAGTGCTACATCTACATCGTGCCCAAGTACGACCTCGGCATATTCGTGATCACCAACCAGAGCGGCGACGATACGGCGCATGCCATGGAGGCGGCGATCGACACGCTGGTCGAGAGAATCGCCGCGCGCGAGAAGGCTGCGGGTTCGGCCTGAAGCACCGGGCTGAGCCCTGACCGGCTGACCTCAGCCCGGCAGCTCGCACTTCATTTTGCCGTCCACGTAGTAAGGCTTGGGCACATTCGGGTTGTCGCTGGTCTTTTCGAAGACCACTTCGAACGAATCGGCGTCGGGCGAGCCCTTGCGTTCGGTGCAGGCCTCTTGCAGCTTCTTCTTCACCGCCGTGATACCGGCATCGCGGTTGGCGCCGTCTGCGCTGTTGGTCAGGTTGACTGTTTCAGCGGATGCCACGGCACTGAAACCCATCAGGCAGCCGGCAATCATCAGCGTGTGCAGTTTGGTCATGGCGCTTTACCTTATGGACGCGAAGGGGGTTCCAGCATAGGGCGATGCGGTGAAGGTGCCGTGGTCGGAAGGCTGGCAGACCAGAAGGGCGGCCGCCGCGCACCTCCGCAGATGCGCGCTACTTCCGGCAGTGGGTTATCGATCTACAATGAACAGCGCCAGACTCCAGCGCTCACAGAAAAGTAGCCCCCACGCATGGCCCCCTCGATGAAAAAACTGGCGTTTGTCGCATTCGCTGTCTCCATCTGCATCCCCCTCGCCGGATGCATTGCCCCCTTCCGAGTGAAGGCGCGCGCCTACGCAACGGCCGACACGGCCTCGCCAGCGAAGCCGGATTCTCCGTCGCCGTCAGCACCCCCGAAGTGATGGGTGGCGGGGCGCCCAACTGGCACCGGCCGGGCGCATCGATTCGTTCACAGACCCTGCTCTATATTCCGGACATGACGCCGCGCACTGCGGCTGGACCAGGAGGTTCTCCATGAAAGCCGGTCGTTTGTTTGGCGTCGCCCTGGGCGTGGTAGTGGCGATGGTTGCGGCCCCGGTCTGGGCCGATCCTCCGCATCATGCACGGGGCAACGGCCCGCCGCCCCATGCAGGCGGCCCCCACAATCGTGACGCACCACCGCCGGGTTGGCAGAAGAAGGCTTGGCATCGTGGTGACCGCTTGCCTTGGGCGGAGGTTGATCGCCGCTACTGGGTGGACGACTACGCGCAGTACCGTCTGCGGGATCCCGGTCGCGGGCAGCGGTGGGTTCGGCAGTCGGATACGGACTACCTGCTGGTAGAGATCGCGACAGGCGTGATCATCGACGCCCTGCGCCGCTAGCGGTCCTTGCACAGAATCGCAGGGATTCGGGCTGTAGGTTCAAGCGGCGTCAGCCACCTTGCTCATCGATGTCCCAGAAGCGGCTTGCCGCTTCTGGCGATGGCAGCCGTCCTGAGGCCAGCCCAGGCCTCGATACCGAATCGCGCATGATCAGCTGGTGCGCAAGCACATGGTTGACCGTGACGCGTCCCGAGGACGGCGTGCGGCGAATCTCCCGCAACAGGATGTCGACCGCACTGTCTGCCATCTCTGCCACCGGCTGATGGACGGTGGTCAGTTCCGGCCACACCATGATCGAGGCGGAGGTGTCATCGAAGCCCACCACCGACAGATCATCCGGCACCTCCAGGCCGCGCCGATGCGCGACGGAAACAACGGCCGATGCCATGTCATCGTTGCTGGCGAAGATTGCGCTGGGAGGCGGCTGCAGGGTCAGCAGCCGTTCGGCCGCGTCCAGTCCGGAGCGGTAGGTGAAGTAGCCGGGTTGGACCAGCGCGGGGTCATAGCCGATGCCCGCGTCAGCCAGCGCATCCCGGTAGCCCTGCGAGCGGTGCGCACTCGCGGTCTGGTTCGGATCGCCCTTGATGTACCCGATGCGGGTATGACCGTGGGCGATCAGATGCGACACCATGTCGTGGCTTGCCTGGCGATCATCGATGCGCACGCAGGAAATCCTGTCGTTGAGATGGCTGGACGCAATGGAGACCACCGGGATGCCGGCGCCGACAAACTGGTCGACGATCGCTTTCGATTCACACAGGGGCGGCGGAAGAATCACGCCCGCTACGCTGCTGGACAGCTGCCGTGCTGCTTCGCAGCGTGCCTCGGTATCCAGTTCATCCCAAGTGGCGATGACCAACTGCGCCGCCGCCCGGGTGGACCCGCGCAGCGCACCGACCAGCAGCTCGCGCAGGTAGCTGGAGCTGGGATTGGTGTAGATCAGCGCGATGCAGGTGTGCTGTGCCGCCGCCAGCGCGCTTGCCGCAAGGTTGGGCCGGTAGTCCAGTTCGCGCACGCTGCGCATGACCCGTTCCCGGTTGGCGTCGCGCACGCTGGCATGGCCGTGGATGACGCGCGACACGGTCATGGCCGACACCCCGGCATGCGCCGCAACGTCGTCGATGGTGATGCCGCTCGCTTTCCGACGGGCCGCTTTGGGGCTGTTCTTCAAGGGCTCGGCTCCTTTGCTGCGCTGCATGATGACAAGCGTTATCCCGGGTGATTAGTCTGCGCCCGTGACGTGATGGTAGCGCTACCACTGTGCCGGGGTAAGGCCAGCGGGTACCCCCCCTTTACCACGCGGCTGTTCTGGCAAGTCTGAAAGCGAGTTGAGTCGCAGCGAGCGCACAGCGCGCTGCGATGTTCGGTGTGGAAGACGGGCATCGCCCGTACGTGCCCCCTGGAGGGGCGGTACATCCATTCGATCGTATGTCAGAGGGGAGAGTCATGAGCGCGTTTTCGATCCGTCGTACCGCAGGCCGGAGGGCTCGTTCATGAGCCGTACGCTGGCGAAGTTCACATCCAGGGCCATGTTCACCTTCGTAGGTGGCGTCCTGGTCATCAATCCCGCATTCGCACAGGACGCGTCGACGCCTGCGCCGGTTACCCAGCCACAGGCCCAGCCCAGCCCGACACAGCTGGACACCGTACAGGTCACCGGCATCCGCAACAGCCTCAGCCAGGCGATGGATATCAAGCGTGACTCGGCCGGTGTGGTGGATGCGATCAGTGCCGAGGACATCGGCAAGTTCCCCGACACCAACCTGGCCGAGTCCCTGCAGCGCATCACCGGCATCTCCATCGAACGCCGTGATGGTGAGGGCGCGCAGGTAACAGCGCGTGGCTTTGGTCCCCAGTTCAACATGGTGACCCTCAACGGCCGCCAGATGCCGGGCGCCGATGCGTTCGGCGCGTCGGGCCAGGTGGCCATCGGCGGCGTGGACGGCGGTACCCGCGCCTTCAACTTCGCCCAGCTGGCCGCTGAAGCCATCAATGGCATCGAGGTCTACAAGACCAGCCAGGCCAACGTGCCCAGCGGGGGTATTGGCGCCACCATCAACATCCTGACCGCGCGGCCGTTCGACCATGAGGGCACCGTCGCCAGTGTCGGCGCCAAAGCCGTCTACGACGAGAGCCAACCGTTCGCTGACGATCTGACACCGGAACTGTCCGGCATTTTCAGCTACAGCAATCCGGACAAGACCTTCGGCGTCGGACTGAGTGCCAGCTACCAGAAGCGCAAGGGTGGTTCGGTGCAGGCCACCAACAACTACTGGAACATCCAGCCGTGGACCGGCACGATGCCGGGCAACCCGACCGTGGTCAATGCACCGGCGGTGGGCGCGCTGTACGGTCGCCCGAACGACCTCCGCTATGCGTTCTCCGAGTTCGAGCGTGAGCGCATCAATGGCCAGGCGGTGCTGCAGTTCGCGCCGACCGACGCGGTGACCTTGACCCTGGACTACACCTATTCGACCAACGAGATCACCGAGAATCGTGGCGAGCAGGGCATGTGGCTGCAGAACAGCAACTACACCGATGTAACCTTCGACACCAGCGGTGCGGTCGCTACGCCGATCTATATCCGCGAAATCGCGGGAACCAAGGATTTCGGGCTTGAACAGCAGCGCAGCATGCAGAAGTACAAGCTGGGATCGCTCGGCTTCAATGCACTGTGGAACGTCACCGACCGGTTCAAGCTGACCTTCGACGCGCACAATTCGAAGAACGAAAGTCGGCCGAACGATCCGCTCACCGGGGGCGGCTCCATCTTCAGCAGCATCGCCGGCACCAACAACTGCACCACCGGGCCGCATTGCGGTGGGTCATGGGTGCAGGAAATGAACTTCAACAACGGCCTGCCGGTGGGCACCCAGGTCTGGTACCCGAGCACGGCAGACGCCATCGCCAAGACCAACGGCGTGGTCAACCCGGGCTTCGTGCCGGGCGAGATTGGTTCGCAGGTGCTGCGCATCAATTCGCAGAGCCAGATCAGCGAGATCAAGCAGGGCCGCGTCGACGGTGAATGGAGCTTCGACAAGGGGCGCTTCCAGTTTGGCGTGGACTCGAGCAAGCAGACCACCCACCGCATCCAGGCCGCGGAGAATTACAACACCCTGGGCGACTGGGGCGTGGCCAACGTTGACGGGGATGTTGCCAACGGGCTGATGGACCTGCTGCAGCCGGTCAACATCGTCGGGTTGTTCAACGACTACAACGCCAACAGCTTCACGGCCTGGCGCGGCGATGCTGGCCGCCTGGCGCAGTGGGCGGCGGACAACTATGGCGCCAATCTGGGCGTTAGCCCGCAGCGCGCCGCCGACAACCTGGTGGAGGAGAAGACCAAATCGGCCTATTTCCAGGTCGAGCTGGACGGCGAACTGGGCGGCCGACGCACCAATACCCGTCTGGGCGTGCGCTATGAAACCACCGATGTGGTCTCCACCTCGGTCATCGCCATCCCGGAAGCCATCGAATGGCAGTCCAACAATGACTTCCGCGTGATCCTGTCCGACGAACAGCAGCCCTTCACCGAGAAAAACACCTACAGCTACATTCTGCCCAACCTCGACTTCAGCATCGACCTCATGGACGACCTGAAGGGGCGTGTCTCGTTCGGAAAGAGCATCGCGCGTGCGCCGATCGGCAACCTCTACGCAGGCCCGACCGCACAGCAACCGTTTGGCTCGGTGCTGATCGATCCGTCCTCGCGGGCCAGTGGCACCGCCCAGAACCCGCAGCTGAAGCCGCTGGAGTCGGACAACCTCGACCTGGCACTGGAGTGGTACTTCGCGGACGCCAGTTACGTGTCGGTGACGTACTGGAACAAGTCGGTCGACAATTTCATCGGCAACACCATCGTGCAGGAGAACCTGTACGGCCTGCGGGATCCCACCGCTGGTCCGGATGCGCAGGCCGCCCTGGCATTCCTCAACAGCGGCGCCTGCATCACCCAGGTGGGCGCAGCCAATGCGGCGGCGTGCTCGGCCAATGACACCGCGCTGTTCACCGCGCTGGCCCTGCTGCGCAACAACCCGGCCGGGTTGGGCGCCTACACCGGTACCGACGCGCAGGTGCTGGCCACCGAAGCGGCCTACGATCTGTATGGCACGGGCGCTGACCCGTTGTACCAGTTCAACGTCAACCGCCCCATCAACCAGAACAAGGCCAAGCTGCACGGCTGGGAGCTGGGCGGGCAGTACTTCTTCGGCGACACCGGCTTTGGCGTCCTGGCCAACTACACCATCGTGGACGGGGATGTCGGCTACAACAATGCGGGTGACCCGGGCATCGACCAGTTCTCGCTCACGGGCCTGAGCGACACGGCCAATGCGATGCTAATGTACGAAAAGTACGGTTGGTCGGTTCGCTTGGCATGGAACTGGCGCGACCAGTACCTGATTCTGGCCAACCAGGGGGCCAGCCGGAATCCGTACTACGTGGAAGCGTACGAACAGTGGGATCTCAGCGTGAACTACACCCTGGATGATCACTGGTCGTTCGGCCTGGAAGCGATCAATCTGACCGGTGAAGACGTCCGCTGGCGTTCCCGCACCTCGGAGATGATCGTGAAGCTCGCAGATCAGAGTCCGCGTTACATGCTCGGCGTTCGTTACAGGTTCTGAACGGTGGGTGCCGCTGCACGCGCAGCGGCACCTGTTCACGGCTCCTGAGGGGATTGGACAGCACCATGCCGCGTTACGAAATGCTCAACAACATCGCCCATCGCGACCTGCGGGTGGCGACCGGCTTCGGGCCCGAATTTGGCGACGCGGTGGGCATGGTCCCGGCCTACCCGAGTGAGTTTGCCGAGCTGCAGCGCGAGTACCCCATCTTCCTTCGCAAGGACGCCGCAACAGGCCAGTGGCAGTCGGTGGTTCTGCTGGGGTTTGAGCAGCACGAGAATCTGTATCTGCAGGACGGTCGCTGGAATGCGTCCTATCTGCCCGGGGCGGCGGCCAAGGGGCCGTTCCTCATCGGATTCCAGGAGCACCAGGTCGACGGTGCGTTCACCCAGGACGCGGTGCTGCACGTGGACCTGGATCATCCGCGCGTCAATGCGATGCAGGGCGAGCCGGTGTTCCTGCCGCAGGGCGGCAATACCCCCTACCTGGACCATATCGCAGGCGTGCTGCGTGGCATACATGATGGTCATGCTTTTGGCGCGGAGATGTATGCCATGTTCGATGCGAAAGGCCTGATTCAGCCCCTTGCCCTGGACGTGCAGATCGATCCGCAGCATCGGATCGGCGTCAATGGCCTGCACGCGATCGACCGTGACCGCCTGGCCCTGCTGGACGGTCCTGCGCTGGCTGAACTCAATCGCGCCGGGTATCTGGAGGGCGCGTATCTGATGCTGGCGTCCCTGCACAACATGCGCCGCCTGATCGCTGAGAAGCAGCGACGCCTGCGCACGCACGATGCCGCCGTTGCGGCCGGGGGACACTGACCCGTGCCGGACGGCGCCGCCATGCAGACCCTGGAAGGCCTGGACCCGGCCGCACTGCCGATGGAGGCGTTGGTGGCCGCGGGGGTGCCGGTGGTACTGCGAGGCATCGCGCGCAACTGGGGGGTGGTGCAGGCCGGGCTGCGCTCCACGCACGAGGCGATGGCCTACCTGCGCGGCTTTGATGCCGGCGTGCCCGTTCCGTATTCCTTTGGCGGCCCCGAGATTGAAGGACGTCCGTTCTACAACGCCGATTTCACCCGGTTGAACGTGGAGGTCCGGCGTGGATTGCTGACGCAGGTGCTCGACGAGATTGCCGACACCTTCGACGACCCGAAGCCACCCACCTATTACGTGGCGTCGCTGCTGATTGATCGGGCGCTTCCCGGGTTTGCGCAGTCCAACGACGCCGGTTTGGCGGGGCAGGGCATCGAGGCGTCGGCCAGCATCTGGATCGGCAACCGCGTGACTGCTTCCTGCCATTTCGACACCCCCGAGAACCTGGCGTGCTGCGTAGTGGGCCGACGCCGGTTCACCCTGTTTCCGCCGGAGCAGATCGACAATCTGTACCCGGGGCCGCTGGAGCCCACGCCGGGTGGCCAGGTGGTCAGCGTGGTGGATATGGACCGCCCGGACTTCGCGCGCCATCCCCGGTTCCGTGACGCGCTCGCAAGCGCGCAGACGGCCGTGCTGGAGCCCGGCGATGCGATCTTCATTCCGAGCATGTGGTGGCACCACGTGCGCAGCCTGATGCCGTTCAACGTGCTGGTGAACTACTGGTGGCGCAGTTCGCCGCACTTTCTTTCCTCGCCGCTGCCGGCGCTCCAGCATGCAATGTGGGCGCTGCGCGATCTGCCGCCCCGCCAGAAACAGGCATGGTCTGAGATCTTCGCGTACTACGTTTTCGGTCCCGGCGAACGCGCAGGTCAGCACCTGCCGGACGTGGCCCGGGGTGAGCTGGCGCCGTTCGACGAGACACAGGCACGGCGCACGCGCGCCCAACTGCTGGCTCGACTCAACCGCTGATGGGAGCATTGCATTGAACGTGGCGGACACAACACAGGCGCGGATCCGCAAGGTGGTCATCGCCGGCGGCGGTACGGCTGGCTGGCTGGCCGGCTGTGCGCTGTCCCATCAGTTCCGCGACCAGCTGGACATCACCCTGGTGGAGTCCGAGCAGATCGGCACCGTGGGTGTCGGCGAGTCGACGGTGCCGCCCATCCGTACCTTCCACCGCTTTCTGCAGATCGACGAGCAGGAGTTCCTGCGCGCCGTCGCCGGCACGTTCAAGCTTTCGATCTCGTTCGAGAACTGGCGTCGCCCCGGGGACCGATTCATCCACCCGTTCGGCACCATCGGGCAGGGCACCTGGGCCACGCCGTTCCACCATTTCTGGCTGGACAGCCTGCGCCGCGGCATGCCGTCGGACCTGGGCGACTTCTGCCTGGAGAGCGTCGCCTCACGCGGCGACCAGTTCTCGCTGGAGACCCAACCCGCGCTCAACTACGCGTATCACTTCGACGCCGGGCTGTATGCCAGGTTCCTGCGACGCAAGGCCGAAGGGCATGGCCTGCGACGGGTGGAGGGAAAGATCCGGGAGGTCCGGCAGCACGCGCATGACGGCTCCGTGGCGGCCTTGGTGCTGGAAGACGGGCAGGTCATCGAGGGCGACCTGTTCATCGACTGCACCGGGTTCCGCGGGTTGTTGACCGAGCAGACCCTGCATACCGGCTATGAGGACTGGCACGAATGGTTGCCCAGTGATCGCGCCGTTGCGGTGCAGACCGAGGCGGTCGCGCCGCCCGTTCCGTACACCCGCGCCATTGCACACGAGGCCGGCTGGCGGTGGCATATCGCGCTTCAGCACCGGGTTGGATGCGGGCTGGTGTTCTCCAGCCGGCACATGTCCGATGACGAGGCGCAGGCCAAGCTGCTGCGTGATGTTGACGGTCCGCCTCTGCGCGATCCCTGGTTGGTGCCGTTCCGCAGCGGGCGCCGGCTGAAGGCGTGGAACAAGAATGTGGTGGCGCTCGGGCTTGCCAGTGGCTTCATCGAGCCGCTGGAATCGACCAGCATCCACCTGACCATCAGTGCCGTGGTCCGCCTGATCCAGCTGTTCCCGATCGACGGCATCAGCCCGGCGCTGGTGGCGCTATACAACGATGTCAGCCGCCAGGAAATGGAGCACGTGCGCGACTTCATCATCCTGCATTACCACGCTACCCAGCGCGACGAACCCATGTGGAAGGCCTGCCGCGAGATGGCCCTGCCGGAGTCGCTCGCGGTCCGGCTGCGCGCGTGGCGCGAACGTGCCCATGCCTGGCAGGACCCCGGTGAGTTGTTCCGCGTGGATTCCTGGACCAGCGTGTTGATGGGGCAGGGGATCCAGCCCGGTCCGCCGCACCCGCTGGCAGCGGCCATCAACGACGCAGACCTGCGGACGCTGTTGGCGCGGATCCGGCAGCCGGTGCAGCAGGCGGTCGCGACGATGCCGTCGCAGGCCGCCTTCATTGAACGCTACTGCAAGGCAGCGGCAGACGTATGGCCACGGCGCTCCGCCGTGGCGTAACAGAGCCGCATGGTGCGGCATGAAAATGGTAGCGCTACCTTCAACTACAGGTGAGGCGGAAGACGATGGATCTGGTGGCTGGAATCGACGCGGGTACGCAAAGTCTGAAGGTCGTGGTCTACGACCCTGCCGGGCGCCGTCTCATTGCCAACACCAGCGCGCCCCTGGACCTGGCGTCGGACGCCGATGGCAGCCGCGAACAGCGCCCGGCCGACTGGATCGCCGCACTGCATGCCTGCTTCCGTGCGGTTGATCCCAAGATACGGTCCCGCATCGCTGCACTGGCGGTATCCGGCCAACAGCACGGGTTCGTTCCCGTCGACGCGGCAGGGGAGGTGCTGGCACCGGCCAAGCTGTGGTGCGACACCAGCACCTCGGCGGAGTGCGTGCAGATCATGGACGCGGTGGGCGGAACAGCGCGCACCATCGCACTGGCGGGCAACCCTGTCCTGACCGGTTACACCGCGTCCAAACTGCCGTGGACGAAGGCCCACCGACCCGAGGCCTACGCGCGTCTTGCCACCATCCTGCTGCCGCACGACTACCTCAATTTCGTGTTGACCGGCCAGCGCTTCTGCGAATACGGGGATGCCTCGGGGACGGGCTGGCTGGACGTGCGGACCCGTACCTGGTCGGCCGAGCTGCTGCGCGCAACCGATCCGGACCGCGACCTGGCCGCGTGCCTGCCGCGCATCGCCGCGCCCGAGGAAGTGTTCGACATCGACCCGTCCACCGCGGCGGCGCTGGGCCTGCCCGCGACAGTGAAGGTGGCCGTTGGCGGTGGCGACAACATGATGGCCGCCATCGGGACCGGCTGCGTCGCACCGGGTCGCCTGACGGTGAGCCTGGGCACCTCGGGCACCCTGTTCGCCTACTCCGACGCCCCGGTGGTCGACCCGGACGGGGCGTGGGCCGCATTCTGTTCGTCCACCGGCGGCTGGCTGCCGCTGATCTGCACGATGAACTGCACCGTGGTGACCGAACAGGTTGCCGACGCCTTCAGCTTCAGCACGCGGTACGGCGACGGACACCTGCGCGCCACATCGCCCGGGGCCGACGGCCTGGTGATGCTGCCGTTCCTCAATGGCGAGCGCACGCCGGACCTGCCGCGTGGCAAAGGGGTATTGGCGGGTCTGGACACGACCAACATGACCCCGGCGCACTTCTACCGCGCGGCCATGGAAGGGGCGACGTACACCCTGAAATATGGCTACGACGCCTTTGTCCGCGCGGGCATGCGGTTCGACCGCATCGTGCTGACCGGTGGCGGCAGCAACAGTGCGCAGTGGCGGCAGATGGTGGCCGATGTGTTCGGCCTGCCGGTGGACGTACCGACCCAGCCCGAGGGCGCGGCGTTCGGTGCGGCATTGCAGGCGCTGTGGGCCTTGGGCCAGGCGCGTGGTGACGCTGCCTCCATCGCCGACATAGCGGACCGGCACGTGGCGGTGGACCCGCTGCAGTCCGCACAGCCCGATCCGGCGCGTACAGCCGCCTACGCCGCGGCGTATGCCCGTTTTCTGCGCCATCTCGATGCCATCACGCCGTTGTATCGCGGCTGATATCCCCTTTTTCGCGACACCTCGCACAACGACAGGAAGACGCACCATGAGCAACCAGCCCTTCATCGGCGGCAAGGAATACTTCCCCGGCATCGGCCGCATCCCCTTCGAAGGCCGGGGCTCGGACAATCCCCTTGCCTTCAAGGTCTATGACGCGAACAAGGTCATCGGGGGCAAAACCATGCAGGACCACCTGCGTTTTGCGGCCTGCTACTGGCACACGTTCTGCAACGCCGGCCATGATCCGTTTGGCCCGGGCACGCGCCACTTCCCGTGGGAGACCGGCACGCCGATGGGCACCGCCGAGGCGAAGGTGGACGCGGCGTTCGAATTCTTCACCAAGCTCGGCGTGCCGTACTGGTGCTTCCACGATATCGACTTGGCGCCGGACGCCGAGGATGTCGGCGCGTACGAAAAGAACCTGAAGCACATGGTGGGATTGGCCAAAGAGCGCCAGGACGCGACCGGCATGAAGCTGCTGTGGGGCACGGCCAACCTGTTCTCGCACCCCCGCTACATGAACGGTGCCTCCACGAATCCGGATTTCGCGGTGGTCGCGCGTGCCGCCGTACAGGTGAAGGCGGCGCTGGACGCCACGGTTGAATTGGGTGGCGAGCACTACGTGTTCTGGGGCGGCCGCGAAGGCTACGGTTCCCTGGCCAACACGCTGATGAAGCGTGAGGTCGACCACTTCGCGCGGTTCCTCACCATGGCGCGCGACTATGGCCGCAGCATCGGGCTGAAGGGCAATTTCCTGATCGAGCCCAAGCCGATGGAACCGATGAAGCACCAGTACGACTTCGACAGCGCCACCGTGGTCGGCTTCCTGAAGGAGCATGGCCTGGACAAGGACTTCAAGCTCAATATCGAGGCCAACCACGCCACGCTGTCCGGTCACACCTTCGAGCACGACCTGCAGGTCGCTTCGGATCATGGCCTGCTGGGCAGTATCGACGCCAACCGCGGCAATGCCCAGAACGGCTGGGATACCGACCAGTTCCCGACCGACCTGTACGACACCGTGGGCGCGATGCTGGTGGTGCTGCGCCAGGGGGGGCTGGAAGGCGGCTTGAACTTTGATGCCAAGGTGCGGCGCGAATCCACCGATCTGGAGGACCTGTTCATTGCCCACATCGGTGGCATGGATGCGTTCGCCCGCGGGCTGGAAGTGGCTCATGCGCTGCTGAACGACTCGCCCCTGGAGCAGTGGCGCAAGGCGCGTTACGCCAGCTTCGACAGTGGGTCCGGCGAGCAGTTCGCGCGCGGCGCGCTCAGCCTTGCCGACTTGGCCGCACTGGGTGCCAAGGGCGGTGAACCCACGCAGATCAGCGGCAAGCAGGAACGTTACGAGAACCTGATCAACCAGTACCTGCTGCGCTGAGCGTTGCAGTTTGCATTGATGACACCGGACCGGAGAAGGGCAGGGTAATGGACCAGGCAATGAAGGGCGGCGAGAACACCCGCCTGATTGTAGTGATCAGCGTGGTGGCGACGATTGGCGGATTCCTGTTCGGGTTCGACAGCGGGGTGATCAACGGCACCCAGGACGGGCTGCACCAGACCTTCAAATCCGGCGAGTGGATGCAGGGGTTCGAGATCGCATCGATGCTGTTGGGCTGCGCGGTCGGTGCCTTCAGCGCCGGCCGTCTGGCCGACCGCCTGGGGCGCCGCAACGTGCTGATCGTCTCGGCAGTGCTGTTCCTGCTGTCGGCGATCGGCGCAGGTGCGGCGTCGTCCTCGGCCATGTTCATCGTCGCGCGGGTGATGGGCGGCTTTGCGGTGGGAGCGGCGAGTGTGATCTCGCCGGCCTACATCGCCGAAGTGGCGCCAGCGCGGTACCGCGGCCGCCTGGCCACGGTGCAGCAGATCGCCATCATCAGCGGGCTCACCGTCGCGTTCCTGTCCAACTATCTGTTGGCAGCCACGGCGGGTGCGTCCACCGAAGCGCTGTGGGGCGGGTACGCAGCGTGGCGCTGGATGTTCTGGATGCAGGCGGTGCCGTCGCTGCTGTTCCTGGCGCTGTTGCTGACCATTCCGGAAAGCCCGCGCTATCTGGCGGTGAAGCGCCGCAAGGACGAGGCGCTGCAGGTGCTGACGCGGCTGTTCGGCGCTGCCGAGGCGCAGGCAAAGCTGGCCGAGATCGACGCCTCGCTGTCGACCGACCATCACCGCCCGCGGCTGTCGGATCTCCTCAGCAAGGCGACCGGCCGGGTCCGCCCGATTGTCTGGGTCGGCATCGGCCTGGCCACCTTCCAGCAGCTGGTCGGTATCAACGTGGTGTTCTACTACGGTGCCGTGCTCTGGCAAGCGGTCGGCTTCTCCGAGAACGACGCGCTGATGATCAACGTGTTGTCCGGCGCACTCAGCATCGGCGCCTGCATCGTCACCGTGCTGCTGATCGATCGCATCGGGCGCAAGCCGTTGCTCTGGGCTGGCTCGGCCGGCATGGCGGTGTCGTTGGCGCTGTTGGTGGTGGCCTTCGCCAGCGGCTCCCTGGTCGATACACACCTGCAGCTGCCGCCGGGCATGGGCACGCTGGCGCTGGTGGCGGCCAATGCCTACGTGGTGTTCTTCAACATCTCCTGGGGGCCGGTGATGTGGGTGATGCTGGGCGAAATGTTCCCCAACCAGATCCGTGGCTCCGGGCTGGCCGTGGCGGGGGCGGCGCAGTGGACCGCGAATTTCGCCGTCACGGTGACCTTCCCCATTCTGCTGGCGGGGACCGGGCTGGCCACGACGTACAGCATTTACCTGGTGGCGGCCGTCATCTCGATCTTCTTCGTGCTCAGGTACGTGCACGAAACCAAGGGCAAGGAACTGGAGCAGATGGAAGGATGAACGCGATGACCCATCAAGGCGCTGCACGCGCCCCGAAGACCGTGCTGCTGACCGCGCTGCTGCTGGTACTGGCCGCCTGCGGGAAGGATGACAAGGCGCCCGCGTCTGCGACGGCGGCCCCCGATCCATGGCCGGAGGTCACCTGGCCGCTGGCCGAGGACGCCGCGCTGGAAAAGCGCATCACCGACCTGATGGCGACCATGACGGTAGAGGAAAAGGTCGGCCAGCTGGTGCAGGGGGATATTGCCAGCATCACGCCGGATGATCTCCGCAAGTACCGGCTTGGCTCGATCCTGGCCGGCGGCAACTCCGACCCGGGCGGCCGTTACGATGCGTCGCCGGCCGAGTGGCTGGCGCTCGCCGACGCCTTCTATGCGGCATCGATGGATACCTCGCAGGGGGGTAAGGCGATTCCGGTGCTGTTCGGCATCGATGCCGTGCACGGGCAGAGCAACATCATCGGTGCGACCCTGTTCCCGCACAACATCGGCCTGGGTGCGACCCGCAATCCGGAACTGCTGCGGCGCATCGGTGAGATCACCGCGCTGGAGACCCGTGCCACCGGCATGGAGTGGGCGTTCGCACCGACCGTGGCCGTCCCGCAGGATGACCGCTGGGGGCGCACCTATGAGGGCTACTCCGAATCACCCGACGTGGTGGCCAGCTATGCCGGTGCGATGGTCGAGGGCCTGCAGGGCAAGGTGGGCACGCCTGCCTTCCTGGACGGTCGCCATGTGATCGCGTCGGTAAAGCACTTCCTCGGCGACGGTGGCACGGCCGATGGCAAGGACCAGGGCGATACCCAGGTCAGCGAGGCCGAGCTGGTACGTATCCACGCGGCCGGGTATCCACCGGCGATTGCCGCGGGCGCACAGACCGTCATGGCGTCCTTCAACAGCGTCAACGGTGAAAAGATGCACGGTCACAAGCCGTACCTGACCGATGCGTTGAAGGGCCGCATGCATTTCGGTGGGTTCGTGGTGGGCGACTGGAACGGCCACGGGCAGGTCAAGGGCTGCACCACCACCGATTGCCCGGCCACCCTCAATGCCGGCCTGGACATGGCCATGGCGTCGGACAGCTGGAAGGGCTTCTATGAGACCACGCTGGCCGCAGTGAAGGCGGGCACCATCGCCCCGCAACGCCTGGACGATGCGGTGCGTCGGATCCTGCGGGTCAAGATGCGGCTGGGTCTGTTCGAGGCGGGCACGCCATCCTCGCGCGCGGTCGGTGGCCAGTTCGCGCTCATCGGCGCCCCGGCGCATCGTGAGGTCGCACGGCAGGCAGTGCGTGAATCGCTGGTGTTGCTGAAGAACCAGGGCGGCGTGCTGCCGTTGTCGCCGAAGCAACGCATCCTCGTCGCCGGTGACGGTGCCAACGACGTCGGCAAGCAGGCGGGCGGATGGACGCTGAACTGGCAGGGCACCGGCACCACCCGCAAGGATTTCCCGAATGCAGACACCATCTTCGAGGGCATTGCGCAGCAGGCCAAGGCCGCTGGCGGTCAGGCGGAGCTGGCGGTGGACGGCAAGTATGCGACCAAGCCGGACGTCGCCGTGGTGGTGTTCGGGGAGAACCCCTATGCAGAGTTCCAGGGAGATCTGCCGACACTGGCCTACAAGCCGGGGGACGACGCCGATCTTGCGTTGATCAAGCGACTGAAGGCCGAGGGCATTCCGGTGGTCGCGGTGTTCCTGAGCGGGCGCCCGCTGTGGGTGAACCGGGAAATCAATGCCGCCGACGCGTTCGTGGCGGCGTGGCTGCCCGGCTCGGAAGGCGCCGGCATTGCCGATGTGCTGATGCGTGGGCCGGGAGGCGATGTGCAGCACGACTTCAAGGGCAAGTTGAGCTTCAGCTGGCCGCGCACGGCAACGCAGTACGTCAACAATGTGGGGCAGAAGGACTACGCCCCGCAGTTCGCCTTCGGTTTCGGCCTGACTTACGCCGATAACGGCGATCTGGCCGCGTTGCCGGAAGTGTCCGGCGTTACCGGCAATGAAGGCGCGGGCGGCGTGTTCTTCGCGCGCGGTGATGCCGGCGCCGGCATGGCGCTGCGGCTGGAAGGCAGCACGGGGCAGGGCGTGACCGTCACCAAGGTGCCGGAGTTCCTCGATGGGGACCTGCTGCAGGTCACCGGCGTGGATCACCTGGCGCAGGAAGACGGTCGTCGGCTTGCGTGGACGGGCAAGGGCGAGGCGATTGCCGCGTTGCAGTCGCACACGGCGCTGGACCTGCAGCGCGAGAGCAACGGCGACCTGATGCTGTTGACCACGTTGCGCGTTGACGCCGCACCCCAGGGCGAGGCGTGGTTGTCGGTAGGCTGCGGTGCGGGCTGCTCGGCACGTGTTGCGCTTGGACCGACGCTGGCCAAGCTGCCCAAGGGTCAATGGACGCGCGTGGGCGTGCCCTTGAAGTGCCTGGCGGCGGCAGGCGCGGATGTCGGCAAGCTGGATCGCCCCTGGTCCATCGGGACGGCGGGCGCGATGACGCTCTCGGTGTCACGCGTCGCCCTGGGTGCCTTGAACGAGGCGGAGGCCACCATCGCATGCCCGGGCGCGTGACGATGCGTCGTGCGGCATCAGCGTTTCGGTGGGCGCGCGACCGAGTCGCGCACCACCAGCCGGTGCGGCATGACGTGGTCGGTCAACACGCGCGTGTCCTCGCCCTTGCGGCGGATGGTGCGCAACAGGATATCGATGGCAGCGTCGGCCATTGCGGCGATGGGTTGGTGGATGGTGGTCAGCTCGGGCCAGACGGTGGTGGCGGCCGAGGTGTCATCGAAGCCCACCACCGACAGGTCGCGGGGCACGTCCAGGCCGCGCCGGTGCGCGACGGAGATCACCGCCGCACCCATATCGTCGTTGCTGGCGAAGATCGCGGTGGGCGGCTGGCGCTGGGCCAGCAGCTTCTCGGCGGCGGCGAGCCCCGAGCGGTAGGTGTAGTCGCCCTGCTGCACCAGGCTGGGATCAACCTCCAGCCCGGCCGCGTGCAAGGCCGTCACAAAGCCGTCGTAGCGCCGTGCACTGGCACTGAGGTCCTTGCGCCCGCAGATGAAACCGATGCGGCTGTGGCCGTGCTGGATCAGGTGTTCGGCCAGTTCCCTGCCGGCCTGGAAGTCGTCGATGCGCACGCAGGAGATGCCGTTGCCCAGGTGGCCCGGTGCGATCGCGACCACCTGGATGCCGGCCTTGATGAGCTCGGTCACCGCCGGCTGCGACTCGCACAGCGGGGGCGGCAGGATGACGCCATCCACACGGCCGGCCAAGGCACGCGCGGCCTTGCGCTCGGCGGCGGGCTCGAAATCCTCCCAGTAGTCGACCACCAGCTGGATGGCAGCGTTGGACGCCACACGCAGCAGGCCGACCAGCAGTTCGCGCAGGTAAGCGCCACTGGGATTGGTGTAGATCAGCGCAATGCGCGTGTGCTGTGCGGCGGCCAGCGTGCTGGCGGCCAGGTTGGGCGTATAGCCCAGTTCGCGCACCGCGCGCATCACGCGTTCGCGGGTGTCATCGCGCACTTTGCCCTGGTTGATCGCCCGCGAGACCGTCATCGGCGACACCCCGGCCAGGGCTGCCACCTCGTCGATCGTCACGCCACTGGTTTTGCGACGGACGGATTTCTTCGGCTTGTCCAATACGCGCTCCCGTTTTTCGTTGCGACGCTGGCGCATCGAAGGCACGTCCGGAGCTTACAAGGTTTGCTGTCCCCACTGCGGTTCCGCTGGGATGTCGAGCGGTGTCATTGCATGGTGGGTGCGGTGATGGCGTTGTTGGCGTGCACCGGCACCGTGCACGCGGAGGATGGCTACGCGCTCTGGATGCGTTACGCGCCCCTCGAACCCGCGCTGGCGGCCGACTACCACACGCGCTTGGCGGAGGTGGTAGCCCCGGACCAGACACCCATCCAGCGTGCCGCGCGCGAGGAGCTGGAACGTGGTCTCACGGGTCTGACAGGCAGCGCGCCGCGGATGCATGTCGCCCCTGCCATCAAGCCGTCACTGGTCATCGGCACACCGCAGTCGTCGACCTTGATCGCGCCGTTACGCCAGGAGCTTGGTGCGCTGGGCGACGAAGGCTATCTGCTCCGGCAGACCCGCATCGACGGGCGCGAGGTAATGCTGGTCGCCGCACGCCGGGACATCGGCGTGCTGTACGGCGTGTTCCATCTGCTGCGACTGCTGCAGACCGGCGCATCACTGGATGCGCTGGAGGTACGCGAATCGCCGCGGATGCGGCTGCGGGTGCTCAACCACTGGGACAACCTGGACGGCCATGTCGAACGCGGCTATGCCGGTCACTCGCTGTGGGACTGGCAGACGCTGCCGGAGTGGCACGACCCGCGCTACACCGACTACGCACGCGCCAACGCCGCGGTGGGTATCAACGGCACCGTGCTCAACAACGTGAACGCCAATGCGCAGAGCCTGGCGCCGGACTACCTCGCCAAAGCGGCGACGCTGGCGGACATGTTCCGGCCCTACGGCATCCGCGTGTACCTCAGCGTGCGTTTCAGCGCGCCCATCGAACTGGGCGGCCTGAAAACCGCCGATCCGCGCGATCCGGACGTACAGCGCTGGTGGCAGCACAAGGCCGACGAGATTTACGCGCGCATTCCGGATTTCGGCGGCTTCCTGGTGAAGGCCAATTCCGAAGGGCAGCCCGGTCCGCAGGACTACGGCCGCTCGCACGCCGACGGCGCCAACCTGTTGGCCGATGCGCTGGCTCCGCATGGCGGCGTGGTGATGTGGCGGGCGTTCGTCTACGCGCACGATGTTCCTGCCGACCGTGCCACACAGGCGTACACCGAATTCGCGGGGCTGGACGGCACCTTCCGCCCGAAGGTGATCCTGCAGGTGAAGAACGGGCCCATCGACTTCCAGCCCCGCGAGCCGTTCCACCCGCTGTTCGGGGCCATGCCGCGTACGCCGCTGATGATGGAAGTGCAGATCACCAAGGAATACCTCGGCTTCGCCACGCATCTGGTGTACCTGGGGCCGCTGTACGAAGAGGTGCTGCAGTCCCACACCCGTGGACCGGGCGCCACGGTGGCGCAGGCGCTGACCGGCATGGCCGGCGTCGCCAACATCGGCGCGGATCGCACCTGGAGTGGCTCGCACTTCGACCCCGCCAACTGGTATGCCTTCGGCAGGCTGGCATGGAATCCGCAGCAGTCGGCCCGCGCCATCGCGACAGACTGGGCGGCGATGACCTTCTCGCCAGACCCCGCGGTCGTGCAGCCCATTGTCGGGATGATGATGGCCTCGCGGGAGGCCGCCGTGAACTACATGACCCCGCTGGGCCTGCACCACCTGATGGCACGCGGACACCACTACGGGCCCGGCCCGTGGGTCGACGGCGGCCCGCGCGCGGACTGGACGTCGGTGTACTACCACCGCGCCGACCGCGATGGCATCGGCTTCGACCGGACCGCCCGTGGCAGCAACGCGGTGGGCCAGTACGCTCCTGACGTGGCCGCGCGGTACGGCGACCTGGCGCGGGTGCCGGAGCCGCTGCTGCTGTGGTTCCATCACGTGCCGTGGGAGCACCGCATGGCGTCGGGCAAGACGTTGTGGGACGAGTTGGTCGGGCGCTATTCGCAGGGCGTGCGCCAGGTCCAGGACATGCAGGCGACCTGGGCGAGCCTGGGGGGCAGGGTGGACCCGCAACGGCATGCACAGGTCACCGCGTTCCTGCGTATCCAGCTGCGCGAAGCACAGTGGTGGCGGGATGCGAGCGTGGCGTATTTCCAGTCGGTGAGCGGCAGGCGCCTGCCTGCCGGCGAGAGCGCCCCGCCACACCCGCTGGGCTGGTACCAGCGCCTGCAGTTTCCTTCCGCGCCGGGAGATGGGAAATGAGCCATAGGACGTGGATTGGTTGGCTGCTGGCAATCGCGTTGGCGTGCTGCGTCTTGCCGTCAACGGCGCAGGAACCGGTGACGACGCTGTTGCATCCGCTGTTCCAGGACCACGCCGTACTGCAGCGTGACCAGCCGATTCCGGTCTGGGGCAGCGCTGCACCGGGCACCACGGTGTCTGTCACATTGGCAGGACGAACCGTCACCACGCGCGCGGAGGCCAGCGGTCGCTGGCAGGCACGGCTCACACCGCTCGCCGCTGGCGGTCCGTATGTACTGTCGGTGCGGGCAGGGAAGGGCAGCCAAGTGGTGCAGGATGTGCAGATGGGCGATGTCTGGTTGTGTTCCGGACAGTCGAACATGGAACTGCCGGTGTGGCGCGCGCTCGACGCGGGCAGCGAGATCGCCTCGGCCACACACCCGATGATTCGCCTGTTCACCGTGCCCAAGGCGGTGGCCACCGTGCCGCAACAGCAGTTCGGCGCGCCGGTTGCGTGGCACCCCGCGTCACCGGAGACGGTGCGCGACTTTTCTGCTGCCTGCTTCTACTTTGCGCGCGAGCTGCAGAAAACCGTCACCGTTCCGATGGGGTTGATCCAGGCAGCGTGGGGCGGTTCGCGGATCGAGGCCTGGACCAGCGCCGATGCGCTGCGCGCACAGGGCGGCATGGACCCGGCACTCGATGTGCTCGCGCTGTATGCCCGCGATCCGGCGGCGGCAAACGCACGCTGGGGCACGCAGTGGCAGCACTGGTGGGCAACGCGCGAGGGGGCGGTCGCGGACGACAGGCCCTGGCAGCCAAGTAAAGACGGCAGGGGATGGCAAACGGCGCCGGCCATGCTTGGGGCATGGGAGCGCTGGGGTGTGCCGGCGCTGTCCACCTACAACGGCATGGTCTGGTACCGCACCCAGGTAACCCTGACCGCCGCGCAGGCGGCGCAGGGCGCACGACTTGCGCTGGGCCCCATCGATGAGACGGACATGACCTGGGTGAATGGCGTGGCCGTGGGCAGCCAGTACGGTCCGGGCGAAGCGCGGTCGTATGTGCTGCCCACCGGTGTGCTGACCGCCGGTGCGAACACGGTGGTGATCAATGTGCTGGACACGTACGGCGACGGTGGCCTGGCAGGCCCTTCGGACGCCCACGCCGTGGCGCTCGACGATGGCACGCGGATCGTCCTGGATGCGCCGTGGCAGTACCGGGTCGCGCCGGGCGCGCAGGCACCGCCGTCCGCGCCGTGGCACGCCGCCACCGGCCTGTCGACGTTGTACAACGCCATGATTGCGCCGCTCGGGCGCTATGGTCTGCGCGGGATGCTGTGGTACCAAGGAGAATCCAACACCGGGGATGGCCTTGCCTACGCCGCACGGCTGCGCGGCCTGCGCGCGGACTGGCGCAGGCAGTTCGGTGCGCAGATGCCGCTGCTGGTGGTGCAGCTGGCCGGCTACGGTCAGCCGCCCGTGGCGCCGGTGGACAGTGGCTGGGCGCAGGTACGCGAGGCGCAGCGGCGGGTCGCGGCCGAAGACCCGCGCACCGGGCTTGCGCTGGCCATCGACATCGGCGATGCCTACGACATCCATCCGCCCAACAAACAGGAACTGGGCCGTCGCCTGGCCCGGGTGGCGCGCCACGTGGTGTACGGCGACCGCACGCTGGCACCCGCCGGCCCGACGGCCCGCACGGCGTCGCTCGCAGAGGGCAAGGTGCGGGTGGTGTTCGACGGTGTCACCGGCAGCCTGGCCACGACCGGTGCGAACGGCCCCATAGGATTCGAGCTCTGCGACGCCGACGCACGGCACTGTGGCTATGCCGACGCGGTGCTGGAGGGGCGTGAGGTTGTGCTGGATTGCAAGGATTGCGTGGAGCCGGCCAGCGGCCGGCACCACCGGGGCGCTGCGTTGCGTGTGCGCTATTGCTGGGCCGACGGTCCGGTCTGCACGCTGCGCGACAGCAGCGGTGCGCCGGCTGGGCCCTTCGAGCTTTCCCTTACCGCTGCTGAGGTTCGCTGATGCGTCTGCTGATGGCCACGGTCGTTCTGCTGTTGTCGGCGACGGTGTCGCCACTGGGCGCTGCGCCTGCGCCTGTGCCGCCGGTGTACTTCGATTGGTTCGAGTATTCGGGTCACGACGCGGCCTTTGAAACGCCCCTGCCAGCCGGTCACTACCGCAACCCGATCCTGGCCGGCTTCCACGCAGACCCGAGCATCGTCAGCGCGAACGGGCGCTTCTACCTGGTCAACTCCAGCTTCACCTACTTCCCGGGCATTCCGGTGTTCGAGAGCGTCGACCTGGTGCACTGGAAGCAGATCGGCAACGTGATCGACCGTCCGGGCCAGCTGGATTTCGATGGCCTGAGCGTGTCGCGCGGCATCTTCGCGCCGGCGATCGCGTACCACGACAGCATGTTCTATGTGGTCACCACCGCGGTGGACAGCGGTGGCAATTTCATCGCCACCGCGCGGGACCCTGCCGGCCCGTGGTCCGACCCGCACTGGCTGCCTGGCGTCGGCGGCATCGATCCGTCGCTGTTTTTCGACGAGGACGGCACCGTTTACCTGCTGAACAATGATGAGCCGCCCGGTCCGCAGCGCTACGAAGGCCACCGCGCCATCTGGATGCAGCAGATCGACCTGGCCACCTTCCAGCCGGTGGGGCCGCGCAAGGTGCTGATCGACGGCGGCGTGGAGCCGGCGAAGAACCCGATCTGGATCGAAGGGCCGCACCTGTACAAGCGCGACGGCTGGTACTACCTCTCCGACGCCGAGGGCGGCACCGGGCCACAGCATTCCCAGGTGGTGCTGCGCAGCCGCGACGTCTGGGGACCCTACGTGCCGTACGCGGACAATCCGATTCTCACCCAGCGCGACCTGCCCAATGACCGGCCGCTGCCAATCACCAATGCCGGGCATGCCGATCTGGTGGAAGGGCCGGACGGCTCCTGGTGGGCGGTGTTCCTTGCCAGTCGCAACTACGACACACGCCACTACAACACGGGAAGGGAGACGTATCTGCTTCCGGTGCAGTGGCGGAACGGCTGGCCGGTGATCCTGCCGGCTGGCCAGGCCATCCCGTATGCGGTCAAGGCGCCGTCGTGGATGCAGGGTGAGGCGTCGCAGGCGCCTTCCACCGGCAACTTCGTCGACCGCGACGCGTTCGATGCCCCGGTGCTGGGCACGGGATGGCTGCGCGTGCGCGTTCCGAAACAAGCCTGGGCAGACCTGCGCGGGCGGCCGGGCAGCTTGGCGGTGCATCCGCTGCCGGAGGATCTGGACACGCTGCGCAACCCAGCCTTCCTTGGGCGCCGCCAGCAGCACCTGCGCTTCGAGGCCAGCACCGCGATGACGCGCCCGGCGGCAGGGGTGGCGGCCGGCCTGGCCGCATTCCAGAGCGAGGCGTACTGGTATTTCCTTGGCGTCCGCAGCCTGGGCGGTGACCGTGTTGCGGTCTTCCTCGAAGCACGCGACGGCGGCGGCGCGACCAGGACGCTGGCCAGCCGGGAGCTGGACGCAACCCCGTCACTGCGCCTGCGGATTGCAGGTGACGAAGGCCACTATGCGTTCGCGTTCGATACCGGCGACGGCCGTGGCTGGCAGACGCTCGCCGACAACGTGGACGGCACTGTATTGAGTACTGATCGTGCCGGCGGTTTTGTCGGCGCCCTGCTGGGACCATTCGCGCGCGATGAGCGCGCCTTGAGGAGCAAATGATGACGCGCATGCCCATCGTCCGCACGCTGGCGCTATGCGCCGCCGCTGCCCTGGCGAACGCCGGTTACGCCGCCGCCTCCCAGCCCTGGCTCGACACCTCGGCCAGCTTCGAAACCCGGGCGGCCGCGCTGGTGGCGCAGATGAGCCTGGAAGAGAAGGCGGCGCAGATGCAGAATGCCGCGCCTGCCATCGAGCGTCTCGGCGTGCCGGCCTACGATTGGTGGAACGAAGGCCTGCACGGCGTCGCGCGGGCAGGGCAGGCCACGGTGTTTCCGCAGGCCATCGGGCTGGCGGCCACGTTCGATGTGCCGTTGATGGGGCAGGTGGCGACCACCATCAGCGACGAAGCGCGCGCCAAGCATCACCAGTTCGTCCGTGAAGGATCGCATGGCCGCTATCAGGGGCTGACCTACTGGTCGCCGAACATCAACATCTTCCGTGACCCACGCTGGGGGCGGGGCCAGGAGACCTACGGTGAGGACCCGTACCTCACCGCGCGGATGGGCGTCGCCTTCGTGCAAGGCCTGCAGGGCGACGACCCGGTGTACCGCAAGCTCGACGCCACGGCCAAGCACCTGGCCGTGCACAGTGGCCCCGAGGCCGACCGTCACCACTTCGACGCCCGCCCGAGCAGACGCGACCTGTATGACACCTACCTGCCGGCCTTCGAGGCGCTGGTGAAAGAGGGGCAGGTAGATGCGGTGATGGGCGCCTACAACCGGGTGTACGGCGAGTCCGCCAGCGCCAGCCAGTTCCTGCTGCGCGACGTACTGCGCCGCGACTGGGGCTTCAAGGGCTATGTGGTGTCTGACTGCTGGGCCATTGTCGATATCTGGAAGCATCACAAGATCGTGCCCACCCGCGAGGCTGCGGCGGCGCTGGCGGTCAAGAACGGCACCGAGCTGGAGTGCGGCCAGGAATACGCGACGCTGCCGGCGGCCGTGCGGCAGGGCCTGATCAGCGAGGCGGAGATCGACGACGCGGTGACGCGCCTGTTCACCGCGCGGATGCGGCTGGGCATGTTCGATCCACCCGAGCGCGTGCGCTGGGCGCGGATTCCCGCGTCGGTGAACCAGGCCCCGGCACACGATGCGCTGGCCTTGAAGGCCGCCCAGGAATCGCTGGTGCTGCTGAAGAACGATGGCGTCCTGCCACTGTCACGCAGCCTCAAGCGCATTGCCGTGGTCGGTCCCACTGCCGATGACACCATGGCACTGCTCGGCAACTACTTCGGCACGCCGGCAGCACCGGTGACGATCCTGCAGGGCATCCGCGATGCGGCCCAGGGCGTGGAGGTGAAGTACGCGCGCGGCGTGGACCTGGTCGAAGGGCGCGACGATCCCGGTGCAACGCCGTTGATTGAAGCGGCCTACCTGCGCCCCTCGGCCGATTCCCCCGAACGCGGCCTGCGCGGTGAGTACTTCCGCACGGCCGATCTTTCCGGGACGCCGGCGCTGGTCCGCACCGATGCACAGATCGGCTTCCGCTGGGACCGGGGTTCACCGACCGACAATCTGTTGGCCCGCGGCGAGGCGGCGCCGGGGCAGGGCATTCCCAGCGACGGGTTCAGCATCCGCTGGCGTGGCCAGCTGCTGCCGCCAGTGTCGGGCCGCTACCGGATCGAGGCCGCTGCCGACGACGGCTTCCGCCTCTACGTGGACGGCAAGCGGGTACTGGACCATTGGGCCAACAGCGACCGCCTGCGCAGCGACGGCGTGGCGCTGGATCTGCAGGCGGGCCGTGCGTACGACCTGAAGCTGGAGTACTACGATGCCGAGCGCGACGCCGGCGTACGCCTGGGCTGGCGCATGCCGGGCGCCAAGCCGCCGTTCGAAGAGGCCGTCGATGCCGCCCGCAGCGCGGATGTGGTGGTGTTCGTCGGCGGCCTGACCGGCGACGTGGAGGGCGAAGAGATGACGGTCAACTACCCCGGCTTTGCCGGTGGCGACCGCACCGACCTGCGCCTGCCCGCGACGCAGCGCGCCCTGCTCGAAGCGCTGCATGCCACCGGCAAACCGGTGGTGATGGTGCTGACGGGGGGTTCGGCGCTGGCGGTGGAATGGGCCCAGGCGAATCTGTCCGCCATCCTGATGAGCTGGTATCCCGGGCAACGCGGCGGCACCGCCGTGGGCAACGCGCTGTTCGGCGACGTCAACCCGGGTGGTCGGCTGCCGGTGACGTTCTACACCGCAGACCAGGCGATGCCGGCGTTCGACGATTACACGATGGAAGGCCGCACCTACCGCTACTTCCGCGGCACGCCGCTGTATCCCTTCGGTTACGGGCTGTCCTATACCCGGTTCGACTACGGCAGGCTCCGCATTGATGCGCCCCGCATTGTCGACAACGGCGCGCTCAAGGTGCAGGTGGACGTGACCAACACCGGCAAGCGCGCGGGCGATGAAGTGGTGCAGCTGTATGTGCGACGCCTGGCCGCCGGAGCAGGGGACGCGCAGCAGACACTGCGTGGCTTCCAGCGCGTTCACCTGGCCCCGGGCGCGCGGCGCACCGTGGCGTTCAACCTGGACGCGCACCAGGCGCTGCGCGAGTACGACGAAGCGCGCGGCGCCTATGGCGTGCCGTCCGGGGCGTACGAGGTGCGGATAGGCGGCTCAAGCGCCGATGCCCGCGTGCAGGCCCGATTCAACGTGGAGGCGAATCGTGACTGATTCGCGCCCCATGGAGACACCCGAGCACACGCTGTCGATCCGGGAGAAGCTGGGCTACAGCCTGGGCGACCTTGCGGCCAACCTGATCTTCCAGACGCTGATCACCTACCTGGCCTTCTTCTATACCGATGTGTACCGGTTGCCGCCCGCCACGGCGGCCACGATCATTTTCGTGATCGGTCTGCTGGGTGCGTTTGTCTTCACGCCGCTGATCGGCATCGCGGCCGACCGCACCGCCACCCGCTGGGGAAAGTTCCGTCCCTGGATCCTGTGGACGGCGATCCCGTTCGGCGTGCTGTCGCTGCTGGCATTCAGTACGCCGGACCTCGGTGAGCACGGCAAGGTCGTCTACGCCCTGACCACCTATGGCCTGCTGATGCTGGTGTATGCGGCCAACAACCTGCCGTATTCCGCGCTCAGCGGCGTGCTGACCGGCAGCATGGCCCAGCGCAACAGCCTGTCGGCCTACCGCTTCGTGGCGGTGATGATCGCGCAGTTCATCATCCAGGTGCTGCTGTTGCCGCTGGTATTGATCCTGGGCGACGGCGATCGCGTGCAGGGCTTCGAGCGGGTGATGACAGTCTTCGCGGTAGTGGGAACGCTGTTCTTCCTGATCACCTTCGCCACCACGCGCGAGCGCATCGTGCCTGCCCAGGAACAGACGGGCGGGGTGCTGCAGGATCTGACCGACCTGCTGCACAACCGGCCGTGGAAAGTGATGCTGGCCCTCACCGTGCTGGTCTTCATCAACCTGGCCCTCAAGGGCGGCACGTACATCTACTACTTCCAGTACTACATGAGCGAAGCCGCATTGGCGGGCTTCCTCGACACCTCCGGCTTCAACCACTTCATCGGGGGATTGAACGCGACGCTCAATGGATGGGGTCTGTCCGGCTTCACCTGGCCGGAGGATCCGGCGACCTCTGCGTTCAGCCTGTTCAACGCCTGCGGCATCCTCTGCATGATCCTGGGCATTGGCGTGTCCCGCCATCTCGCCGATCGCTTCGGCAAGCGCAGCGTCTTTGGCGGCGCGCTGCTGGTATCCACCGTGTTTCTGCTTGCGTTCTACTTCCTTCCGCCCACGGCGGTTGCGGTGGGCTTCGCGGCCTTCATGCTGCACGGGTTCTTCTACGGCATCACCATCCCGTTGCTGTGGGCGATGATCGCCGACGTCGCCGATTACTCCGAATGGAAGAACCACCGACGCGCCACCGCGATCATCTTTTCGGCGATGTTGTGTGGCCTGAAGATCGGCCTGAGCATCGGCGGCGCTCTGGTCGCCGGCATTCTGGCGCACCACGGCTACCTGGCGGGCGCGGAACAGCAACCCCAGACCGTGGTGGACGGCATCCGCCTGACCGTGAGCGTGTACTGCTCCCTTCCGTTCCTGCTGGCGGTCGTGCTGCTCCTGCTCTATGAGATCGACAAGAAGATGGAAGCCCGCATCGAGCAGGACCTGCATGCGCGCCGGCAGGCGGGCAACGTGGATCACCTCACGGCACGCGCCATCTCCCAGCCGCTGGTGACCCACATCTACACGGCCGATCCGTCGGCCCATGTGTTCGAGGGGCGCCTGTACATCTACCCGTCGCACGACATCGACAGCGGCGCGCCCTTCGACGATGAGGGCGGTCACTTTGGCATGGAGGACTACCACGTATTGCGGATGGACACGCCCGACGGCGAGACCACCGACTGCGGCGTGGCGCTGCATGTCCGCGACGTGCCGTGGGCCGCACAGCAGATGTGGGCGCCCGACGCGGCCAGCCGGGACGGACGCTATTACCTGTATTTTCCGGCCAAGGACAGGCAGGGTATGTTCCGCGTCGGCGTAGCCGCGTCACATCGCCCGGAGGGTCCGTTCACCCCCGAACCCGAGCCGATGGAGGGGACGTACTCGATCGATCCTGCGGTGTACGAGGACGACGACGGCACGCATTACCTTTATTTCGGCGGCATCTGGGGCGGTCAGCTGCAGAAGTACCGGGACAACCGTTACGACGCGGCGCACGAAGAGCCGACCGGAGATGCGCCTGCACTCGGCCCGCGGGTCGGCCGACTCGATGTCGGTATGACACGCCTTGCCGAACCCACGCGCGAGATCATCATCCTGGACGAGCACGGGCAGCCGCTGCGCGCCGACGACCACGCGCGCCGGTTCTTCGAGGGACCGTGGCTGCACAAATACCAAGGGCGCTATTACCTGTCGTACTCCACGGGCGACACCCATCTGCTCTGCTATGCCGTGGGCGACAGCCCGTACGGACCGTTCACCTATGGCGGCGTGATCCTCACGCCGGTGGTGGGCTGGACCACGCACCACTCCATCTGCGCCTTCGAAGGGCAGTGGTACCTGTTCTACCATGACGCTGTGTTGTCCGGCGGGGTGACCCACCTGCGCTCGGTCAAGTGCACACCGCTGCACATGAACGCGGACGGCAGCATCCGGACGATCGACCCCTATGGCGCCTGAAACAGCAGTGCCCAAGGACGATGCGCAGGCCCCGATGCCTACCGGCCGCCTGCACTGGTTGCGGTCGGGCAAGTTGGAGATCGCGCTCGCCCCGGAAGCCGGTGGACGTATTGCCCAGCTCCGCTACGACGGCGTGGATTGGCTGGTGGGTCCGGACGAGGTGGGGCAGGCAACCATCGCGTGGGGGTGCTACCCGATGGTGCCCTGGGCCGGACGGATCCGGCAGGGGCGCTTCCGCTTCGATGGTCGGCGTTTCGGGCTGCCGGTGAACTTCGGTGGGCACGCCATCCATGGGGTAGGGTTCTCCCGGCCCTGGCGCATCGACAGCGTTGGTGCGGACAGCGCCACGCTGACGCTCGCGCTTCCAGAGGATGGCTACTGGCCCTTCGGCGGCGTTGCGACGCAGGCCATCCACGTACGCTCCAACCGGCTGGAGTTACAGCTCGCTGTGCAGGCCGGTGACCAGGCCATGCCCGCCGTACTCGGCTGGCACCCATGGTTCCGGAAGCCGGAGCAGCTGCTGTTCGCCCCCAGTGCGATGTATCCGCGGGATGCTGAGGGCATTGCCACGTTACCCTGCGGCAGCCCCGCGTCCGGGCCTTGGGATGACTGCTTCATCAACCAGGGCGACGTGACCCTGGTGTCGGCGGGCCAGCGGCTGCGGCTGCGGGCGGACACCGATCACTGGGTGGTCTACGACGGTGCGCCGCACGCAACGTGTGTCGAGCCGCAGACCGGACCGCCGGATGGTTTTACGCTGGCGCCGAATCGGCTGGAGCCGGGGCAGCGGCTGCAGCTGAGGTTCGAGCTTGAGTGGGAAGGCGACGACCTGGGGTAGCACCGGAACCGTCGCCCCCGATGTCTCAGGGGGGATCGCCGGCATCCAGACCCAGGGCAGGGAAGGTTGAGGCCTCGGCGTGTATCCAGCTGCAGAACGCGTCCGTCGCTGCCTGGCGGTGGCCCTTGGACGGCCGGATGATCCAGAACGCATAGGCATTGGGAAGATGGTTCTCAACGGGCCTCACAAGGCGTCCCCGGTGCAGATCGTCCTCTACCAGGGGCGCCAACCCCAACGCAACGCCGTGCCCGTGGATCGCGGCCTCCTGGGCCAGATAGATGCTGGGAAACACGGGGCCGGCGTCAGCGGATACGCCCTGCAGGGCAGCCGCCTGCAGCCACGCCGCCCAATCGGGAACGCCCGGACGTCCTTCAGCGCTTTGATCGTGGATGAACGCGACATTGGCGAGATCGGCGGGCGATGCAATCGGCTTGCGATCCTTCCGTGACGTGCCCGGGGCGCACACCGGAAACACCGGGGCGTCCATCAACTTCTCGACCTGCACGCCCGGGTATGTCCCCAGGCCGTACCGGATCGCGACATCGACCTGCTCCTGGCCAACGTCGACCAGCTGATCGGTGGTCAGCACCCGCACGTGGATGTCCGGGTGCGCCTCGTGGAACCGGTGAAGCCGGGGCGCCAGCCACTTCGCGGCGAATGACTCCATGGTGCTGACACGCAGATGGCCGGGTTCGGCCGGTGCGGCTCGGTCCAGTGCGAGATCGAGCATTCCGAAAATCTCGGCGAGGGACGCCGCAAGGGTGGCGCCCTGCGCGGTGAGCGTCACGGCCCGGTGGCCGCGCTCGAAGAGCTCGGTGCCCAGGTAGGCTTCGAGTCGTTTGACCTGGTGACTCACCGCCGCCGGTGTGACGAACAGCTGGGTAGCGGCCTTCTGGAAGCTGAGGGAGCGTGCTGCGGCCTCAAACGCTCTCAACGCATTCAAGGGAGGGGCGTGGCGCGGCTTCATCAGGCGTTCCTACCAGCACGGGTGACCGATCTTATCAGCTTAGTTTTAGTAACCTGAAGGTCAAATCTTCTCGTTTGTCGGCGTCTGCGCACCCGTCAATCATGGCGGCCTCCATTCAACGGGAAGCCGCCGTGCATCTGAAACCGCTGGGTCCGGACGTGTTCTTGTGCGTCGGCGAGGACCACCAATCCGTTGCGACCGTGTTCCTCGATGGCAACAACGCGCTGCTGGTGGATGCACTGGGAAGCGCAGCGGACGCGGCTGCGTTGCGCGTGCTGATCTGCGACGAGCTGGGGAAAACGGTGCGCGTCATCGTCGCCACCCATTTCATGAGCGACCACATCGCGGGGCTCTCGGCCTTCCCCGATGCCATGGTCATCGCGCACCGCAATTACCGCCACACCTTCCTGTCACAGAACCACCGCGTCGACGCGTTTTACCGCGAGCCGCAGGTGGTGTTCGACAGCGCGATGCGTATCCGCTGGGGCCGCCATGAGCTTCGCCTGCTGCACAATCCCGGCAAGACGATGGATCACATCAGCGTGGATGTTCCCACCGCCGACCTGGTCTGCGTCGGCGACAACATCGTGGGCAACATCGTCTACCTCTCAAAGGCCGACCCGGTCCAGATTCGAACGGCCATTGGTCGGGTGAAGCAGTTCGGGCGCGGCACTGTCGTCGGCGGACACATGGGGCGCTTTGACGCCGCCGTGCTCGACAACGCAGTGCACTACCTGGACCGGATCCGCCAGAACGTGTTGGCGATACGCGCGCAAGGCGAGGGTGAATCGCTGGCGTCCCGGTTGGCCACCCTTCGGATCGGGGACTGCCTGGCGCCCGGCGTCGAGGCAAGCGCGTTCGAAACGGCGTGGCATCTGCGCAATCTGGAGGCCATTGAAGTCCAGCGCATCTTTGAGCTGGACACCTACCTGGCCCGTTCGGCGGATGTCGCATGAGCGGCGACGTGCCAGAGGGCGCACGCATGGGCCGCCGCGTCTTTCTCTCCGGCCTCGCCGCTGGCGCCACGGCCGCGCTGTTGCCGGTCTCCCGCGCCGTCGCACGGCCAGCGTCGGACGACCTGCGGATTCAGCGGCTTGCGTGGGCGGGCATTCGCCTGCAGCTGCCAGGCGCAACCTTGTTCATCGATCCCCTGACCAACGCCGCGGAGTGGGGCAGGGCACTGCCCGATGTCCTGGTTCCCGTTGAGGGCGGGGTGGGCGACACGACGGTATTGCTGACGCACGTCCACTCGGACCACTTCGACGCCGGGGCGGTGGCCCAGGCGCTGCGGAACGGCGGTAGCTTGATCTACCCCGAGGGGACCCATCCGCTTCCCGTCCCTGCGGGCGCCCGGGCACGGCCCGCAACGCTTTGGGAGCCGCAGTTGCTGGGTGACTTCACCGCCACGGCGGTACCCGCCTCGGACGGATACGGCGACACTCAAGTCTCCTGGGTGGTGTCGGCGGCCGGCCGCCGGATATTCCATGGGGGAGACACAATGTGGCATGGCCACTGGTGGAAGATCGGCCGCCAGCTCGGACCCTTCGACGTGGCGTTCCTGCCGATCAACGGTGCCAGGTTCGGATGGCGCACGCCCGTCAGCGGGCAGCCGGGCGTCCTGACGCCCGAGCAGGCCATCGCCGCCGCCACCGTGCTGGGCGCGCGCACTGTGGTGCCAATTCACTACGGCATCTCGGGCGTTGATGCGTACCAGGAAGTGGACGATCCTTTGGGCGCCCTGATCCGGGTGGCGCGGGGAACGGCCATCGCGGTCCAATCAGTGCAGCCGGGGGCGTCGGTGGCGTGGCGTTGAAGTCCTGCTGCAACGTCGACGCGCCCAGCCAGAAGCCCCTCACCGCCACGGGAACCTGCATGAAGAACCTTGCCCTCGCTGCTTTCATTGCCTCGATCGTTGTCAGTCCCCTGTCCCATGCGACGGAGGATTCAGGGCCGTCGCGACCCTCGTTGGGTGCGCTGCAGCGCATCATCGAGTCCCGCAGTCCGGAGACGACGGTCGCCACGCCTGACCATGATCGGATCACCGCCCAACGCATCGATATCGTCGACGAGAACGGGGTGATCCGCATGACCCTTTCAGGCCGCACCCCGGCCCCGATCATCGACGGTATCCAATACCGCCGGGCGTTCAACGTCGCCGGGCTGGTGCTTTACGATGACAAGGGCAGCGAGCGCGGCGGCTTTGGCACCGCCGATGTGGCCGGGGGATGGCCGTTCTGGCCCTGGATCACCCGGCGATGGATGCCATCGGCTGGCGCGTCTCACCGGACGGCGAGGTGGCGTTCTCGATCAACCAGGCGCCGCCACTGCTGCGCGAACCGGCCCTCGGCAATCGCTTGGTTCCCGGGGTCAAGACGTCCACGCGCATCCGCATGCTGGTGGATGCAGACGGAACCCCTGCGATCGCGTTGAACGACAAGGCCGACAGGACACGCGTGCGGCTGACGGTAACCGAAGAAGGCTACGGCGCCATCGAGTTCCTCAACGCACAAGGGGAGGTGATTCACACCCTGGCGCCAGAGGCGGATGCGAAGCTGGCTAAGGCGCAGTAGATCCAGCGCTGAAGCAGGGTAACGGTGTTACACGGCACTTGGGGTTGAAGCGCTATCTGGAGAACTGACGCACATGCAGATTGAAGAATACGAAGAGCGGCTTCGCGTTGCCATGCTGCACAGCAATGTGGCGGAGCTGGAGGTCCTGATTGATGACGACCTGGTGTTCGTCGGGCCAGGGGGCGGCATTTATACGAAGGCGGATGACCTGCAGCTGCATCGCTCGGGGGCGCAACGCATGTCTCAAGCGGACTGGCATGCGGTGGAAGTGCGTTCGTACGGTACGACATGCGTCACCGTGGTAACTGCTGCGCTGTCTGGCACGCTCATGGGAGAGCCATTCTCTGGCCGGTTCCGTTATCTGCGCACCTGGATGCAGAAAGAGGGTGTGTGGCGCGTGGTTGCCGGTAGCGTGTCGGCGATCAGCGAATAACGGGCCATCACGCTCCCGGCCTCCCCGTCGGCACGCTGTTGTCACGTTCGTGCCAGGGCGGGAGCGCCAGCGCATGGGCTTTGAGCATGGCTTGGATGCGCGCATGCACCGCATCCCTCTCCGTATGCGCGCATTGATCCAGAATCTCTCCAGCCAGCGCCTCAAACTGCGGCCAGAACTGCGCCGGGTGGCGCACCTCTGCCAACCAGTGGACCAGCATTTCGGCCAGCCCATCAAGCTGCGCCTGTATGTCGGGGCGCTTGTTCATCCCGGAGCGGCACCCAGATCCAGCGCGACACGGTAGTAATGGCCGTCGTCGCGGAGCAGGACGGTGAGGTCCGGCTGCAGGATGCCATCCACATGCAGCGTAGGCTGACCTTCCGCGGTGCGGGTCACCACGAACTCATACAGGCTGCGCCCGAAGCGGTAGCTCAGTTCGAACGACGGCCAGTGATCGGGCAGGCAAGGTTCAAGCGAAAGACGATCGCCGTCGCGACGGATGCCGAGCAGGGATTCCACCAGCAGGCGATACATCCACCCGGCCGACCCGGTGTACCACGTCCAGCCGCCTCGCCCGACGTGCGGCGACACGGCGTAGACATCGGCAGCCAACACATAGGGTTCGACGCGGTAGGTCTGGACTGCCTCGGCGTCCAGCGTGTGGTTCAGGGGATTGATCATGCCGGCCAGCTCCCAGGCACGCACCGCATCGCCCTGCTGTGCGAATGCCATCGCCGCCCACACCGCCGCGTGGGTGTACTGGCCGCCATTCTCGCGCACGCCCGGTACGTAACCCCGAATGTAGCCGGGGTCCTCCGTGGTCTGGTCGAAGGGCGGGTCGAGGAGCTGGATCAGCTTGGCGTCCTTTCGCACCAGATGCGTGTACAGCGAATCCAGTGCTTGGCTGGCACGCTCAGGCGCGGCCACGCCTGACAGCACCGACCAGCTCTGGGAGATCGAATCGATGCGGCACTCCTGATTCTGTGACGAGCCCAACATGGCGCCGTTGTCGAACCAGGCGCGGCGATACCACGCGCCGTCCCAGGCATGCTGTTCCAGGTTCTGACGCAGGCGTTCGGCCTGTTCTTCGCACCATTGCGCACGGGAGGCATCGCCACGCGCGTTGGCCAGCGCGATGAAGCGGCGAAGCGTGTCATGCAGGAAGAACCCGAGCCACACACTTTCACCGCGCTGCTGGTCGCCGACGCGGTTCATGCCATCGTTCCAATCGCCGCTGCCCATCAACGGAAGCCCGCGTTCGCCGAGCAACCGGCACCCGCGTTCCAGCGCGACGACGCAGTGCGCATACAACGTGCCGCGCTGTGCCGAAAGGGTAGGCATGTCGTAGTAGCCTTCCTCTTCCGGGGTCACCGCGCGACCCTCGATGTAGCCGACCACTTCGTCCAGCACGCTGGCGTCGCCGGTGACCTCCAGGTAGCGGCATGCGCCCTGGGGCAGCCACAGATAATCGTCCGAGCAGCGGGTGCGCACGCCGCGACCTTGCGGCGGGTGCCACCAGTGCATCACATCGCCTTCGGTGAACTGGTGTGCCGCGCAGAGCAGCAGGTGCTCGCGGGTCAGGTCCGGGCGCGCGTGTACAAGGGCGAGCGCGTCCTGCAGTTGGTCGCGGAAGCCGAACGCGCCGCCGGACTGATAGTAGCCACTGCGTGCCAGGTAGCGGCAGCCCAGGGTCTGGTAGACCAGCCAGCCATTGGCCAGTGCGTCGAACGCCGGGTCCGGCGTGCGGACCTGCACCGTGGCCAGCACATTGCGCCAGTGGATGCGCACGGCGTCCAGCGCATCGATGGCCTCCTGATTGCCCTGGCGGCTTCGTGCCAACGCCAGCGTTTCCTCGCGGTCGCGCCCCGCGCCAAGGCGGAACGTGGTTTCACTGCGGTCGCCCGGCGCCAGCTCCAGCGGCACCTGGATCGCCGCGCAGGGATCCATGCCCGCACCGGCCCGTGCATCCAGACGCTCGCGACGCAACGCGGCCGGTGCGTGCAGGCCGCCGTTGCGGCCGATGAACTCCAGGCGGTCACAGGTCCAGCCGCAGCCCTCGGCATCGGTGTCGAAGAAGGCCATCCGGCCGCCGAACTCGGTGCTGTAGCTGTTGCGCGCCAGCAGCGACCCGGTCTGCGGGTCGCGTTCGGTAACCACGTGCATGCGCGACTTCGGGCGCAGGTCACCCATGACCCACTCCACATAGCCGATGGCCGACAGCCGCCGTGGCCGGCCCGAGAGGTTGTGCAACCGCAGGACCGAGAACTTCAGTGGGGCGGTGACATCGACGAAGACCCACAGCTCGCTGGCGATGCCGTCTTCGATGTGCTCGTAGACCGTGTAGCCAAAGCCGTGGCGGGTACGGTACGCCCCGGTGCCCCGGCATGGCAGCGGCATCGGCGACCAGACACGGCCGGTGTCCTCATCGCGCACGTAGAAGGCTTCGCCGCCGGTATCGGACACCGGATCGTTGAGCCAGGGCGTCAAGCGGAATTCGTGTGCGTTTTCAAACCAGGTATAGCCCGGTGCACTCTCGCTGACGACCGTACCCAGGCGGGCGTTCGCGATCACGTTGGCCCACGGCGCCGGGGTCGGGGCGCCTTCGCGCACGACCACAACGTACTCGCGGCCGTCCTCGCTGAAACTGCCGGTGCCGTTGTCGAATCGGCCGGCGCCGCGGTACGGAAGGAACGGCCACGGGTCGTCCACCTCTTCGTCGTGCTCAACGCCCGGGGGCAGTCCGGGTTCGGGTCCCGGGTCGGCGACGACGGGCAGCCCGGGCGTCGCGTCCATCGCCAGTGCCAGCTCCTGCTGCTCCGCCTGCGGCACCAGGGCCGGAATGCGTCGTACAGGCAGCGGCTGGCGCCCCACCTGGGCGGCCAGCGTGCCGTCCTCGTCGCTGAGCACCACCCGTGCCACGGCCTGCAGCAGAACGCGGTCCTCGTGGCTCATGTTCTGCACCGGCCGCACGAAAATGCCGCCGGGGCGATCCAGCAGGCCCGTCTCCGAACTGGCGGCCACCATCCCAAGGATCTGGTCCTGCAGTTCCTGCCGATAGCCGGCCTTGCTGTCGTTCCAGATCACCAGGTCGGTGTTGAGTCCCTTCTGGCGCCAATACGCGTGCGCCTGCACCAGCTGCCTGACCAGTTCCACGTTCTCCGCGTCGGTGACCTTGAGCAGGACGATGGGCAAGTCGCCCGAGATGGCATGGCCCCACAGCCCGGATTGCCCCCGCTGGTTCTGCTGCAGGACGGCGTCGCCCGCGCGCAGCAGCGGATTGGCATACAGCACGTGGCTGGCCAGGCGCTCGTACAGCGAGGCTTCGGCCTGGCTGGCATTGATCTGCCGGCGTACAACCTGGCTGTGTGTCCAGGACAGGTCGAAGACGCGGTCTGCCAGGCGGCGATCACGGTACTTGTCGACCATCGCCTCGCAACCGGTGCGGTCGGCGCCGATGCCAAACACCATGTCCAGCTGCACGGTCTGCTCGGGCTCCAGCACCACCCGCACGCGGATGGCGACGATCGGGTCGAGCACCGAGCCGTCCGTGCCGGATAGGTCGATATCGGTGGTCAACGCCTGCGGGGTCCGCGGCGTGTTGCCACGGCCCAGGAAGCGCGCACGGTCGGTTTCGTAGGAGATCGACACGACCTCGGCGTCATGCACCGCGACCAGATGGAACATCCACGGTGGCACTTCGTCGTGCGAACGGGGCCGGCGCGTGCAGAGCACGGCCTGCTTGGCGGCCAGGATCTCACTCTGCACGAAGAGGTTGCTGAAGGCCGGATGCGCATCGTCGGACGCTGCGGGTGCCAGCACCACTTCGGCATAGGTGGTGATCTCCACCGTGCGCTGGCGACGGCCGCGGTTGGTCAGGCGCAGGCGCCTGAGCTCGATGTCGTCCTCGGCCGAGATGGCGACCTGCAGATGACTCTCGCAGCCGCGGCGGGCACCCCGGAACTCCGCTTTGGCGTCGGAGAAGATCGCCTCGTAATGGTCCAGCGCCACGCAGGTGGGCTGGTAGGCGGCAGACCAGAACTCGCCGCTGTCCACGTCACGCAGGTAGCAGAACGACCCCCAGGCATCGGTGGTGCCGTCCTCGCGCCAGCGGGTGAGCGACAGATCGCCGTGGCGGCTGTAGCCGCCGCCGGCATGGGTCAGCATGCCGTGGTAGCGCCCGTTGGAGAGCAGCTGCACTTCCGGGCGCGGGCCCGCCGGGTCGCGCAGGACGCGCAGGGAGGTTTCGTGCTCGGCCATGGCCGAGTGCTCGCCCAGGGCTTCGACCTCATGCGGATGGAACACGCCGATGCGCGGGATGCGTTCCTGCAGCAGCAGCAGGGTGGCCTGGAACTCGGTATCGGCAACGAAACGGCGCTGCATTGGCTGGTCGCGCAACAGGTAATCCAGCGACAGCAGGCCCATGCCTTGGTGGTGGGCCATGAACGAACGCAACAGCACGTGATCCTGCCCCGGCGGCACCCGGGCGGGGGTGTAGTCGATTGCTTCGTACATACCGAAGCGCCCGGAGAACCCGAGACCTTCGAGTGCCTGGAGGTTCTGGCACGCCGCCTCCGGCGCCACCATCAGCGCCATCATGCTGGCGTAGGGCGCGATCACCCGATCCTGGCCCAGGCCACGCTTCAGACCCAACCCCGGCACGCCGAACGCACGGTACTGGTAGTTCAGACGGGCATCGACGGCGTTATAGCCGGACTCGGACACGCCCCATGGCAGGTTCAAGCTGCGGCCGTAGACGATCTGCGCCTCGACCGCATGCCGCGCGGTCTGGTCGAGCAGCGTATCCGGATAGCTGGGCATCACCAGCTGCGGCATGAGGTACTCGAACATCGAGCCACTCCATGACAACAGCGTCGGCGTGCCGTTGACCTCGGTGAGCATCCGGCCGAGTGCGAACCAGCTCTCCTGCGCCAACTGCCCCTGGGCGATGGCGACGAAGGCGCACAGCCGCGCTTCGGAAGCGAGCAGGTCGTAGAAGCTGTTGTCGAGACGGTGGTCGTCGACGTTGTAGCCGATCGAGAGCAGGTTGCGGGTACGGTAGAACAGGAACCCGTATTCCATCAGCGAGAACTGCCCGGCGCGGTGCGCCAGCGCCTGCAGCTGCTCGATGCGCACGCGCGCGTCCGCACCGGCGGAACCGGGCAGGGCGGCCAGCTGGCGCAGGCTGGGCACCGGCGCCTCGACGTCCGCGCCGGCATCGGCCGGGAGATCGGCGAGTGTCGCGTGGGCGGCACGGCATTCGGCAGCGAACAGGGCCGGCCAGTGCAGCGCACCTTCCTCGGGCGACTCCGGTGCCGGCCACTGCGCCAGCACGGCGTCGGCCAGACCGGCGAGCTCCTGCAACCGGGCGAGCAGCTGCGCGGTCCCACGGGGGCGGTCAGTACGCGCTGATGCCAGGCGCTGGCGAAGATGGTTGAGCGCATCGCCCAATGGCGCGTCAGCGGGGCGATGGCGTTGCCGTTCCTCTTCCAGCACGCCGAGCGTATCGGCCAGGCCGTCGAACGTGTGCGGCGCCAGCACCGGCGCGTCCACCAGCGCGAGCAGGCCTTGGCGCAGCGTCAGCAGGTGGCCGGCCAGGTTGCCGCTGTCCACGGTGGAGACGTAGCGCGGCTGCAGCGGCGCCAGGGTTTCGGTGTCGTACCAGTTCAGGAAGTGGCCGCGGTGGCGCGGCAGCTGGTCCAGCGTATCGAAGGTGAGGGCGGTACGTTCCGCGACCGCGCCCAGCTGGAGCCAGCCGAAATCCCACGCGGACAGATTGGCCAGCAGGGACAGGCCGATGTTGGTCGGCGAGGTGCGCCGCGCCACCACCAGCGTCGGGTGCTCCTGGATATTGTCCGGCGGCAGCCAATGATCCTGCTCGCGCACCCAGGCCTGGAAGAACGACCAGGTGCGCCGCGCCAGCCGGCCCAGGAACGCCCGCTGGGTCACGGACAGTTCGGCCACGCTCGCGGCCGGCGGCCGGCCCAGCCACGCCATCAACGCGGGCGCGAAGGTCCACGCCAACAGCAGGGGCAGGGCGACAGGCAGGGCGTGCGGAGCCACGCTGGCCACGACCGCCGCCAGCGCAACCGCCAGCACCGACGCCGGCGCCATCACCCGCCATTCCGCGCCGCGGTCGCTACCGAGGCGGCGCTCTACTTCGCTGGAGGGGTTCCATTGCAGCAGATGGCGGCGGGTGACGGTCATGCGCCAGAGCGTGCGCAGCACTGCGCCACCGGCCAGCAACGCTTCGTAGGGCAGACACGCGACCTGGGTGGCGGCGCGCAGCAACGACTGCAGCGTACCGCGCCCGACCATGATGTAGTGCGCTTCCAGCGGGGTGTCGTCCGGAACGCTCAGCGCATCGCGCAGCATGCCGATCAGCGGCGGGGCGAACCACAACGCCAGCACCCACGCCGTCCACGCAACCGGGCTTTCGGCATGCAGCCAGCCCGCCACGAGCAAGGCCAAGGCAGCAATCGGCACCACGCTCCGGCGCAGGTTGTCCAGCAACTTGCCACGCGACAGCAGACTGAGCCGGTTGCGTTCCCATCCCGATCCCGGGCGCGGTGTCCACGGCATCAACCAGGGCAGCAGCTGCCAGTCGCCGCGGATCCAGCGCGCACGGCGCTTTGCATCGGCGACGTAGCGCTCGGGATAGTCCTCGTACAGGCGCACATCGCTGACCAGGCCGGCGCGTGCATAGCAGCCTTCCAGCAGGTCGTGGCTGAGGATGCGGTTCTCGGGCAGGCGGCCTTCCAGCGCATGCTCGAAGGCCTCGACGTCATAGATGCCCTTGCCCACGAAGGAGCCTTCGTCGAACAGGTCCTGGTAGACATCCGAGACCATGCGCGAGTACGGATCGATGCCGGGCTCGCTGCCGAACATCCGGGCAAACCGCGAGGTGCGGCGCGTGCCCAGGCTGGTGCCGACGCTGGGCTGCAGGATGCCGTAGCCCTCCACCACGCGTTTCAGCGCCGGATCGAAGCGCGGGCGGTTGAGCGGGTGTGCCAAGGTGGCGACGAAGGCGCGTGCGGCATCCCGCGGAAGCTGCGTGTCCGAATCCAGGGTGATGACGTAGCGGACGCCGACCAGGGCCGCCGTGTCACCGACGGTGCGCATGAACGCGGCCGCATCGCCTTGGCGGAGCAGGGCATTGAGCGCTGCCAGCTTGCCGCGCTTGCGCTCGTGTCCCATCCACACCCCTTCGCCCGGGTTCCATTGCCTGGGGCGGTGCAGCAGGTAGAAGCGATCGCCGCGCTCGGCCGCGTAGCGGCTGTTCAGTTCTTCGATGCGCTCCACGGCGTGCGCGAGCAGGGTGTCGTCCGTCGGCGTCTCGGCGGACGCGGCGTCGAGGAAGTCCGTCAGCAGCACGAAGCGCAGCTGAGGATCGCGGTTGGCCAGGAAGCGGACCTCCAGCGCTTCGGTCAGCACATCGATGCCGTCGATGCTGGACAGCATCGAGGGGACTGCGACCACGGTGGAGCAGGCGGCCGGGATACCTTCGCTGAAATCGAGCTTGGGAAGCGGCCTGGGGGTGACCAGTACCGTCGCGGTCCAGTTCACCAGGACGATGCCCAGCTCGCTGAACACCAGCAGCGCGAACAACGCGGCCAGCCACACGGGCACCGCGCCACTGCCCGAGGCCAGCAGGCCAGCGGTGGCCACCACCGCCAGCAGGGCGATCGGCAGCAGGTACAGGGCAAGTGGCACGCGATGCGCGCGTAGCCGGGCCTTGCGGTGGCGCGGTGCTGCCTCGGCCACTGCGTCCACGGTGGCGTCCACGCCTTCGCCGACGAGCCAGTAGCCTACGTGCGCACGTGGCCCATCGAGCGGCTCAGCGGCCCGTGCCAGGTCCAGCGCGATGGTCGCAACGCGCTCTTCGGCGACGCGGCTACCGCGCGCAATCTTCTCTACGACATGGCGATAGGCGTCGCGGGTGCCGAAATCCATCTGCGGATAGACGCCCATGGGGTCCTCCTGCAGCCGCTGCTCGACCACGCTCATATCTTCGACAAAGGTACGCCAATCCATGGTGGACAGAAAACGCAGGCTGCCGATGCTGTTGCCGATGGAGACCTGATCGGCCGCTTGCTGCTGCCCCTCGGCGGCGACCAGCTCGTCGATGCGCTGCCCAGCCGCGGCCGCCCACTGTTCCAACCAGGCGACGGGCATGGCCCACGCGCCGCCGCGCCCTTGCAGCGAGCGGGTAAGCTCGGCGATGAACGCGCCGGTCAAGGGCGGCTCGGAGCGTGCCATGTCGGCTACCACCAGGACCACATCGGTCGGGGTGTCGGAGGCGGCGCGATTGAGGTTGTCCGCCCATTGGGCCGCCAGGCCGCGGTCCGTCCCGTCGCGCATCACCCGCGCCGCCATGCGCCGCAGATTCTCCAGCAGCGCCAGCCGCAGCATGATGGGAACGGCCCACAGTTCGCCCAGGCTCAGCGGCGCGAGCGACTGGTACGAGGCGATGAAACGGCCCAGCGTATCGCCGTCAATGCGGCCATCGCCGTGCGCGATGGCCTGCATCGACAGTTCATACACGCGCGGCAACCCGGCCGAGGGGCCGGCGGCAAGGGACGGCAACTGCCGGCTGTAGCCGCGTGGCAGGTGGCGGCGCGCGGTCTGGATCTGTTCCTGGATCAGGTAGTAGTTGTCGAGCAGCCATTCCCCGGCCGGGGTCACCGGCCGCTGTTCGCGAACTACGTTGCTGAGCAGCGTGTTGGCATCTTCCAGGACACGTTCGTTGGCTTGCAGGCGATCGAGCAGGCGCTCTGCGCCGGGTCGCATCCGCACGCGATGCTGGCGCGCAAGCGCGCGGCCGTACACCTCCATCTGTTCAACGCTGTACAGCGCGGCCCGCAGCGGGACCTCGGTGGCTTCAATGGCCGGGACCGAGGCCTGGCGCTCACGCCAGCGCCAACGGACAAGACGACGCAGGCGGAGCCAACGACCAAAAAGACGGCGAAAGTGGGGCATGGTTTACCGAGGGGGGAGGTCGCGTCCTTGCATAGTTGCATTCGGGGTGGCGTGGTTGCTGTGAAGGGCGCGAGCGCGAGCGGCCCGAATGGTCGCGGCGCAACCTCAGGCGGTCGGCACCGTGCCGCCGTCGATCGTGTACTCCGCGCCGGAGATGGACGCCGCCCGCGGCGAGACCAGGAATGCAATCAGATCGGCTACCTCGGCCGGCCGGGCAGGGCGCCCCAGCGGAATGCCTCCCAGCGACTGCATGACCTGCTGTTTGGCACCCTCATAATCTGTGCCTGCATTGGACGCGATCCGCTCGACGAATGCGATCGCAGCGTCTGTCTCGATCCAGCCCGGCGACACGCGGACCACGCGCACCCCCTTTGGGGTGACTTCCTTGGAGAGTGCCTTGCTGTAGGTGGACAATGCTGCCTTCGCCGCAGCATAGGCAATCGTGGCGTCATGCAGCGGCAGTAGCCGTTGGATCGACGTCACATGCAGGATCACCCCTGTGCCCTGGGCGATCATGGCGGGCAAGCAGGTGCGATCCATCCGCACCGCCGACATCAAGTTCAGATCGAGCGCTTTGGTCCACTCCATATCGTCCAGCCGAGCGAACCCGCCGGCCGGCGCCGATGACCCGCCCACCACGTTGATCAGGATGTCGAGGGTGCCGAGATGGCCTAGGGCTGCCTCCGATGTCTGGCGTACGCCTTCGGCGGTAGCGAGATCCGCCGCTACATAATGCACGCCATCGACAGGGCGCTTCGGCGCCGACAGCGCGACCGCCACGACTCGAGCCCCCAGCCTGGACAACAGATCGACGACGGCAGCGCCCACACCGCGGGCACCGCCTGTCACCAGGACACGCTTGCCTGTCAGTTGAAGATCGAAGGTCATGGGGCAATCTCCAGCGAGGCGATCTTGCCGCGTTCCAGAATGAAGATGTAGCGCAGGTCAACCGGGCTGCCCTGGAAGTTGCCCGACACTTCGCTGGTCACGATATAGCTGCCATCCAGCGTCTCCACCGCTCGGGGGAGGGCGACATAGGTGTATTTCGCCGAGGAGGCGTTTTTCCATGCTTCGATCGCAGCTGTACCTGAATGGGTCGTCCTTTCATCCAACACGCGCCCGTTCGGCGTGAAGCAGCGGGCAACCGCCCGGCCGTCGTGCTGGTCGGCGACAAAATAGGCCGCGATCGGTTCGGGAAGATCGAGTCTTTGCATGTCAGGTCTCCGTTGTGGTGGACGGCGCCAGATTGACTCGTTCTTTGTGGTAACAGAATCACCTACTATCTGAGCAGGCTATGTAGAAACGAGTGCACAATGCGCGGCGCTGAATTCGCAGAACTGAAGGCCTTCGTCGCCATCGTGGACAGGTCAAGCTTCGCCAAGGCGGCCGATCACCTGGCACTCTCCCGGTCCGCCCTCAGTCAGACCATCCGCCAGCTGGAGGCGCGACTGGGTGTGCGCCTGTTGAACCGGACCACGCGCAGCGTTTCTCCCACCGAGCCGGGCAGGCGGCTGCACGAACGCATGGCGCCGATGCTGCGGGAAATGGACGCGGCCGTAGCGGAGGCGGTAGACACACGGACACGTGCCTCGGGAACGCTGCGCATCAACACGCTCAGCATGGCTGCCAAGCGACTGATCGCGCCTCGGCTTGGGCGTTTCGCAGGTGCCCATCCCGATGTGGTCTTGGACATCGTGATCAATGACGCCCTGAGCGACATCGCCGGCGAAGGCTTTGATGCCGGCATCCGCGTGGGCAATCGCGTGCAGAAGGACATGGTTGCGGTCCGAATGACGCCGGATGTCGAACTGCTTGCCGTCGCATCGCCGGACTACCTTGCCCGCCACGGTGAACCCAGAACGCCTGAGGACCTGAGCCGACACGCCTGCATCCTTTGGCGCTTCCCCGGCAGCGGCAGGATTGCAGGCTGGGAATTCAGTAAAGCGGGGGAAACGATAGAGTTCTTTGGGGAAGGAAACGTGATCTCCAACCACCAGGACATCATCGTGCCCGCAGCGTTGCAGGGACTTGGAATCCTGTACGCCTATAACGATGATGACATCGCCGAGGCACTGCGCGATGGCCGACTGCGGCGCGTGCTGGCGGACTGGTCGCCCAAGGTCCCTGGCCTTTACCTGTACTACTCGAGCCGACGGCATATGCTGCCGGCGTTGCGGGCCTTCATCGACTGCATGCTGGATCGAGACCTGGGCGGTGAAGCGGGGTGATCGACGCTAGGTGGACGATCAGCGGCGAGCTGGGAGGCTGCCTTCCCCAAATGACCCGCTTTTCATCCGAGTGCGGCCACGGGATAGGGCGGGCGATTAGGGGTCGTTATCGCGGGTAAGGGGCAGGGCGCTCACGACTGAGGGGACATCTGCCCAAGCCAGCTTTGGCACCGGTGGCCCGTGAAGCCATAATTGATTCTTTCCACCCGAGACCAGCACGGATGCAACTGCACGAAATGTGGCGACAGGCCTACGGCGAGAACCGGTTCCTTAGGCACCTGTCTGAGGATGAGCTGCAGCAACGGGTGCGTGATGTAGTGTTGAACATGATCACCCTGACGCCACAGGCGAAGATTGGGTTGGGATCTCCCAAAGATCCTGAGGCTCAACGGTTCATGCTCAAGTGGACCCAAGTTCTTGAGGAGATGAAGCTCCGATACGGCCCATATCCCAATGGGTTTACTAACGGGTTCATCCGCGAGCAGCCGCTGTCGGATTTCGTCGGAGAGCTGGGTCGCAAGGCCGCCAGCGTGTTTGCAGCCTTGGATTTGGACCCAAGAAACAGCTTGGTCAAGTACGGCAAGAGTGAGCATATGGCCGCCTTACTTAGCCAAGGAAATGCACGGATTCAGCCTGCCAGCTTCTTCAAAGCTAGTCACCTCAACGGAGCGGTACGTGACGACGAGCTGAGCCTGGCCTTGTCTATTGTGGTATCTCGCGCTGATCTCGTAGCGCTAGTCAAGAATCCACATGATGTACCGAACAATTCAGGCGACCAAGTCCTGCGCGCCAATCATACGGCAGAGGGTGATTACTGGCTCTACTGTGTGACGCAATCAGTCGAGCCCCGTTTGTTTTGCGACTTCGAAGCCCAAGCATGTCTGATCATTAGAAACAAGAAGGCTTTCGCCGAGCGGCTCCGCCAAGCCGCCGACTATCAGATTCCATCGAGCGAGTACTCGTGCGGGGACGCGATGTACGTCGATCCACACCAGCCCGAGACTGCACGCATCAGCGTTCCCTTTGCCAAGCATTTCCGGTATACGTACCAGCGTGAGTACCGATTCGCGTGGATCCCAAGAGTGCCGGCTCAGGCATTGAGCCCAGTTGATCTCACGATGGGGGCGCTCGACGACATCGCTACGTTGGTTGAGCTATAACAATCTGCCCGGCGCGCCATCGACGTCCCCCCAACACTATTAGCGCACCCCGCCAGGGCGCCAATATATGTGCGCGCCCATGTGAGGCGCGGCCCGTCATCCATTCATCCACAGGACACTCCAACTTCGGTGCAGGCGGCGCTCTTGCCTCGACGCCTACGACTGACCGTTACAGGTCTGCGCAGGGTGAGGATTAGGGATGTTTATCGGGAGTAGGGGGCATGACAGCTTACGACCCAAAGCGGCCCTTCGGGTGGGTGTTGGCACGCGACGCCGACAACCTGCTTCGGCCGGTGGCCCACTTCGAGGCCCACCACAACGTTCGTGATTACGGGATGGGATTGACCCTCAAAAAGCAGGAAGCGCTGGTGGCCAAGATGGCCGCTGACCTAGCGGAAAGGAAGGCAACGCGGGGTCGCAAACGAGCATGACAATATGTGAAGATACGAGTGATACTGGGCGGGGAGGCCCACAGATGGATGACGCCTAACGAGTTCATTGAAAAGTGGCGTGGAGGCGGCGACGAGCGCCGCGACGCCCAGTCGTTCTTTGACGACCTGTGCCGGCTGGCTGGACACCGCACGCCGCGGGAAGCCGACCCGGACCACACCTGGTTCACCTACGAGTACGGCGTGGGCAAGGCGGCCGGCGGGCGAGGGTTCGCCGACGCCTGGAAGAAGGGCTACTTCGGTTGGGAAGCCAAGGGCACGGGGCGTAACCTCCAGGACGCGTACGCCCAGTTGAAGATGTACTCCGATGACCTGCAGAACCCCCCCCTTCTGGTGGTGTCGGATCTGCGAACCATCGAGATCCACACCAACTTCACGAACACCGTCAAGGAGGTCCACCGGTTCACGGTGGAGGACCTGGCGGAGCTTGCGGTGTTGCGCAAGGTCCGGGCCATGTTCAACAACCCCGACGAGTTGAAGCCCGACACCAAGCGCTCCGATATCACCGCCGCGGCGGCCAGGAAGTTCGCTGAACTGGCCTGGGCGCTGCGCCAGCGGGGACATGAAGCCCGCGAGGTGGCCCACTTCCTCAACAGGCTGGTGTTCTGCATGTTTGCCGAGGACATCGGCCTGCTGCCGGATAACCTGTTCACCCGTCTGGTGGAAGGGTCGCAGGACGACCCGGACGCGTTCGTGGACAACGCCCGCCAACTGTTCGCGGCCATGCACGCCAAGGGCGGGCGGGTAGCCTTCGTTCCCATTGCCTGGTTCAACGGCGGGCTGTTCGACAACGACACCGCCCTGCGCCTGGACCGCGACGAGTTGCGGATCCTGCTGGCGGCGTGCCGCCTGAGTTGGGACCAGATCGACCCATCCATTTTCGGCACCTTGTTCGAGCGTGGCCTGGACCCGGCCAAGCGCAAGCAACTGGGCGCCAACTACACCGACCCGGCCACGATCACCAAACTGATCCGGCCCGTGATCATCGAGCCGTGGCTGTCGGACTGGGACGCCGAAAAGGCCATCTTGGGTCCCTTGCTGGAAAAGGCCGACCTCAAGGGCTCCCGCCAGGGCCTGTCGTCAGCCCAGAAGGCAGCCCAGACGCGCGCGTTCGGAGAAGCCCAGGAACGCTATACCCAGTTCCTGGGGCGGCTCCATTCGTTCACCGTCCTGGATCCGGCGTGCGGTTCGGGCAACTTCCTTTTCATGGCCTTGCGCGCCCTGAAAGACATCGAGCGACGGGTCATGCTGGAAGCCGAGGAACTGGGGCTACCACGCCAGATCCTGGGCGTGTCCCCGCGCCAGGTGTTCGGGATCGAAGTCAACGCCTATGCCGCTGAACTGGCCCGGATCACCGTGTGGATCGGCGAGCTGCAGTGGATGATCCAGAACGGGTATGGCGCTCGGATGGATCCCATCCTGCTGCCGCTGGACCAGATCCAGTGCCGGGACGCACTGCTGGAAGGCGAGGTGCCGGCCGCCTGGCCCGTGTGCGACGTGATCGTGGGCAACCCGCCCTTCATCGGCAACAAGAAACTGCGGCGCGAACTGGGAGACGAGTACGTCGAGCGATTGCGTGCTGCATACGACGGCCATGTATCCGAAGGCGCTGATTTCGTCTGCTACTGGTTCGAGCGGTCCATGGACTGCCTGCCGGCGGGAACCGCCCGGGTTGGGCTGGTGTCCACCAACAGCATTCGAGGCGGCGCAAACCGCCGCAGCCTGGAGCGGGTGAGTGACCAGTCCCGGATATTCGAGGCCTGGAGCGACCAGGAATGGTGGGACCGCGGCACGGCCGTGCGCGTGTCCATGGTGGCGTTTGGCCAATCACAGGCCCAGCCGCACCTGGACGGCCGGCCGGTAGAAGTGATCTACCCCGACCTCACCGGGCCCGCCGTGGGCGTGGAGGGGGTCAACCTCACCCTGGCCAAGCGTCTGGACACCAACCGGGGCCGCAGTTTCCAGGGCTCGGTCAAAGTGGGCAAGTTCGACATCCCCGAAGCCACCGCGCTTGCATGGATGGGCCAGCCCAATGCCGTGGGTGGGGAGAACAACGAGGTCTTGCGCCCCCTGTTCAACACCCGCGACCTCACCGCGCGTCCCAGGGGCAAGTGGATTGTCGATTTCAACGCTCGCTCGGAGCGTGAGGCAGCAGGTTATGCCCTGCCGTTTGCGCACGTCGTTGAAAATGTCCGCCCCAAGCGCCTCAAGAACAAGGACGAAG